>JAQXSY010000041.1 GCA_029219205.1 Bacillota bacterium
CCCGGAAATATAAAAATATAATTTAGGAATATTAACATGGAAAAAACGCCTCTGAGCGAAAGAGAAAAGAAAATATACAACTATATAACCGGAGTTATACGCCGGGACGGATATTCGCCGAGCGTCAGGGATATTCAGCAGGCGCTCGATATAAAAAGCACCTCAACTGTTCACGCCTATCTTGAACGTCTTGAGGAAAAAGGCCTGATACAGAAGGAATCCGGCAAAAGCCGTACGCTCAGAGTGGACAGCTCCGCCTCGCAAAGGCGCGTCCTGCGTATTCCTCTGCTTGGCAAAGTGCGGGCCGGACAGCCGATTCTTGCCGTGGAAAATCTCGAAACGTATATTGATTTTCCGATGGCAAACCGATTTTACCGCCAAAATGAGCTTTTCGCGCTGCGCGTAACCGGAGACAGCATGATCGGAGCAGGTATTATCGACGGAGACATAATCGTCGTACAAAAGCAGTCGGATGCGGCGGACGGTCAGATTGTCGTTGCGATGATCGGGGATGAGGCAACTGTAAAAACTTTTTACAGAGAAAAAGACTGCTGCCGTCTGCAGCCGGAAAATCCAGCCATGAAACCGATTTTCGTAAAAGAGCTTCTTATATTGGGAAGAGTTGTATCCGTAATGCGTTATTACCGCTGAGGAGGGAATGTTTTGAGTCGCAATCTTCGCCGTTCGGTCATACTGACGCTGATTTTATTGTGCGCGGCGCTTCCCGCACTGAATGCTTTCGGTATTCAGCCTTTATATTATTATAAAATTTCCGGAAACATCGACTTTGAAAACCTGAGCGTTTTCTTTGAAAATCTGATTCATTTTCTTAATGCCGCAGCGCTTTTTTCAGGATACGCCGTTGCGGTGTATTCCGTTTTTTCGAACGGAATACGCAAATCCCTCTCCTGCCTTTCAATTTTGTGCGCTTCATACCTGATTCAGTATGCAGGAGGGATATTTATAACCGCAATGACCACAGTGTCATCGCTTCAAACCTACGAATATCTGTTGCTGTACTCGCTTTTTAATTTTCTGACCGATCTGCTGCTGCTCGTTATAGTATGCGCGATAACCATTGCGGTCAAAAAAGTCGTTCGCGGCAAAGATTCGCCTGACTACGCTTCAAGCGGTGTTTTTTCACTAAAGCAGCCACTCAAGCTCACATTTTTGATATGTTCGCTTATGTATTCCGCGATAAACATGGCGAAAACAATTTCAGAAACGGTCAGTCTTCTGAAATTGTACGGCGCGCCGCGCGATATTAGTGAATTTTTTGTGTTGTCTTCGCCTTTTCTTGCCGACATTATTTATTTCTTTGTATTTTATTTTGTCATGCTGGCTCTGGGGCAGATTTTTTCAAAGGCAGAAAGAAAGGACCGTGTTTCCGATTGAAACTTATTATTGACGGCGATATCTCCGTTACATATGTTGAAACGCTCTGTATGATTTTCTTTCCGGGAGCAAAATTTTCGGCAGACAGCTGCGGCGACGGCGCAGAAGTGCGAGTCTCTCTGCGCCACGATGATTCCGGATCATTTGCCGAAGCATCGATTTCCGCTTTCGGAAAAACCGAAATCGCTTCCGGTTTTTTGGGTATATCGGCAGAACCTGATGTTAAGCGTCGATCAAAGATAGCGGTCGGCGAAGCGGTCCTTCGCGCCGGGACAGCCCTTTTAGGAAGCGCTCCTCCGTGGGGCATGCTCTCCGGCGTCCGACCCTCAAAAATCGCGTCCCGATTGCTTTCGTCCGGAACAAGCCGCGAAAATGTAATAAATACGCTTATTGATGAGTATCATGTAAGTATTCGCAAGGCGCGTCTCGTAACCGACGTCGCGCTGCGCGAAGCGGATTTGTGCAAAAATCTTTCTCCGGATAAGTGCAGCGTTTATATTTCTATTCCGTTCTGCCCAACCCGCTGTTCGTATTGCTCGTTTATTTCATACGCAACGCCGCGGCTGCTTTCACTCATTCCCGAATATCTCGAATATCTCTGCACCGATATCGAAAAGACCGCAGGAACGATACGCGAACGCGGCATGACTCCCCACACCGTCTATATCGGCGGCGGCACGCCTTCCATTCTCACCTCCGAACAACTTGACAAGCTCCTTGAGACGGTTGGAAAACACTTTTGCGTTAATTCTCTTTCGGAATTTACGCTTGAAGCGGGCAGACCGGACACAATAACCGAAGAAAAACTTTCCTGCGCCGTTTCTCATGGCGTTTCGCGTATAAGTATAAATCCACAGACGCTTAACGACAGCGTTCTTCAGCGTATCGGAAGAGCTCACACGGCAGACGATTTCCGTCGCGCCTTCTCGGCAGCCAGAAAAAGCGGCGTAAAAATAATAAATACCGACCTTATAGCAGGACTGCCCGGAGATTGTTTCGATTCGTTCAAGTCAACGCTTGACGAAATCGTTTCGCTTGCTCCCGAAAACGTAACCGTGCATACATTTACGGTCAAGCGCTCCGCTTCGCTGAAGGAAAAGGGAGAAGCTGTTTATTCATACACCGGAGGAGACGCAGCCGAATGCGTGTCATATGCGCAGGACGCACTCACGCAGGCCGGTTATTTGCCATATTATCTGTACAGGCAGAAAAACACCCTCGGGAATCTTGAAAACACCGGCTATGCAAAATACGGGACCGAAGGTCTGTACAACATTCTTATCATGGAGGAATTGCAAAATATATACGGCATCGGCGCCGGAGCGGTTACAAAAGAAGTCGGCGGCGCTCCCGAGGACAAAATTGTTCGTCATTTTGAACCCAAGTACCCGTACGAATGGATCGAAAAGAAAAGAGCTGCGGGTATCTCAGAAAAGAGGTGACTTTGATGATAAGTTATTCAAAATATTTTTCCTGCGAGGAAGAAAAAGCCGATTATGTCAAAGAGTGTGAGGAATCTTTCAGAGAGCGGCTGCAAAGCGTTGCGTGTGATACGGTAAACACAAAGGACCTGAAGATAATTACATTGTCGGGTCCAACTTGTTCGGGCAAAACCACAACCGCCGGCACACTAATCAGAACATTGAATGAAGCCGGAATGAAGGTCAAAGTTATATCAATAGACGATTTCTACCGCAACCGCGCCGAGCTTAACCATGAAGCTCAGCTTCAGAACCGTCCGGTTGATCTTGACTCGGTAAGTTCAATCGATCTTGTTGAGCTCGGAAAAGTCGTTTCAGCAATTCTCGACGGGAAAACAGTACAAATTCCGGTATACGACTTTAAAACAGGAACAAGAAAAGACGGCGGGGAGCTGCGCACAAAAGAATATAATGTTTTCCTTTTTGAAGGAATCCAGGCAGTTTATCCGGAAGTAATATCGCTGTTCGGAGGTCATCCGCACAGAAGCATATTCATCTCAGTTGAGGATGATATCAACGTAAACGGACAATTCTTTTCCAGAAGAGACATACGTTTTCTTCGCCGTTTGGTGCGCGACTACCGTTTCCGCAACACATCTCCGGATCAGACTTTTGAACATTGGGAAGGCGTTGTTGCGAATGAAAAGAAATCGATTGATCCGTATTCAGGCGGCGCCGACGTTCATATTTCCTCCTTCATGCCTTACGAGCCGTTTATGCTAAAGATTCCCGCGCTTGAACTAATAACACGTATTCCGCGCGACGACCGCCACTTTATCGAAGCCGCGTCTCTTGCTTCACGGTTTGCGGGACTCTCGGCAATAACGCCCCATTATCTGCCTGACGATTCAGTATACCATGAATTTTTAGGATGAAAGGAAAAACTTTAAATATTCTCGAAAGGGCCAAAGGTCAAACATAATGATAAAAAAAGCCGAATTTTCAGATTATAAGGCGAGCGCAGACTTCATTCTTGAAAAAATCGGAGATTCTCCGGATATTGCGATGATCCTCGGAAGCGGACTCGGCGACTATGCTGATCTTGATGAAAACCGCATTGTAATTCCGTACAGAGATATTCCACACTTCCCGGTCTCAACGGTAAGCTACCAGAAAGGCGAGCTTGTTTTTTGTAAAAGAGGCGAAAAAAAGCTTATCATCATGAACGGCCGGTTTCATTATTACGAAGGCTGGGAAATGTGGCAAACCGCGTATCCGATACCGGTTTTCAAGCTTTTGGGCTGTAAGAAAACAATCATAACCAACGCCGCCGGAGGTATTTCGGAAAAATATAAGCCCGGCGATATCGTCTGCGTAAACGATCACATAAAGCTTTCTCCGGATTCGCCGCTCCGCGGTGCGAATATTCCCGAATTCGGCGTCCGCTTTTTTGATATGCAGCATGTTTATGACAAGGATATGGCTGATATCGCAAAAGCAAAGGCTGTTTCGCTCGGCTTTGAATTAAAGGACGGTGTCTACGGCTATATGACCGGGCCTCAGTACGAAACGCCCTCCGAAATACGTATGCTCAAAATGCTCGGCGCGACTGTTGTCGGAATGTCAACCGTAGCTGAGATTATCGCTGCGGCGCACTGCGGACTTCCGGTTCTCTGTCTGTCCTGCGTCACAAATATGGCTGCCGGCATAACCGGAGCGCAGATTACAGAAGAGGAAGTTCTCGAAACCGGAAGAACCGTTAAAGCCCGGTTTGTCTCACTGCTCGACGAAATCGTAAAATCAATATAATTTTTTACTTCATGCGAAAGGTCATGCTTCATGAGAATTTTGTTTAAAAATGCCGAGGTACTGCGAAAAGGCAGAAAAAATGTCGTCGTTGAAGGCGAATATATACGTAAAATATGCGATACGGATATCTCTGACACTTCGGGCTTCGACAGAGTGATAGACTGCAGCAAAAAGCTGCTCATGCCCGGGCTCTACAACTGCCATACACACGCCGCGATGACGCTTTTCCGCGGTTACGGTGAGGACATGCCGCTTGACAGATGGCTTCACGAAAAAATTTTTCCCGCAGAGGAACTGCTGACAAATGAATCAGTATATACGGCGTCTCTTTATGCCTGTGCCGAAATGATCCGCGGAGGAATCGTATCATTTACGGATATGTACGAAAAATGCGGCGAAACCTGCAAAGCCGTCGCAATGACCGGTATGAAAGCGAACATAAGCCGCTCGGTACTGTCTTTCGACAAAAAAGAGGATATGAGTACAAGCTTCCGGCTGAACGAGAGCAAATCTCTGTTCAGAGAATGGCATAATGCGGAGCACGGCAGAATAAAAATTGATATGTCGGTACATGCGGAATATACAAACAACGAAAACAGCTGCCGCGCGACCGCCGCATTCGCGGTTGAAAACGGAACGCATATGCACATACATCTTTCCGAGACGCAAAGCGAACATGAAGAATGTAAAAAACGCAACAACGGCAGAACTCCTGCGGAATTTATGAGAGACTGCGGCATTTTCGACGTTCCCGCCACCGCCGCTCACTGCGTTTACGTTACAGATTCGGATATGGATCTTATGCATGAAAAGGGAGTTTTTGCAGCTCACAATCCGACAAGCAACCTCAAGCTCGGCTCCGGGATAATGCGGACTTCGGAAATGCTCAAGCGCGGTGTCGGAATCGTTCTCGGAACGGACGGAGCCGCCTCGAACAACACGCTGAATATATTCAAGGAAATGCATCTTGCGGCTGTACTTGACAAAGGTGCAACACGAGATCCCGGCGGTCATAACGCATACGAATTTGTTCGTATGGCAACAGAAAACGGCGCGGCTTCTCAGGGACGAACCGACTGCGGCATAATTGAAGAAGGCAAAAAGGCGGATATTATTCTTGTTGATCTTGACTCAATAAATAATATTCCGATGTACGATCCGTGCTATACCGCCGTATACAGCGCGTCAGCCGGCGACGTTTCTCTGACTATGTGCGACGGTAGGATACTATACGAAAACGGCGAGTTCTTAACCGTTGATATAGAAAAATTAAAATCCGATATGAGGCACACCTGTGAAAACTACTTCAAAGAAAACAAGTAATCTATTCGTCTCAGGCGTTCTGATCCTGACATTTTCAAATATTCTTATAAAAATTATTGGACTTACGCTTAAGATTCCGCTTCACCATATTCTCGGTGACGAGGGTATGGCTTACTACAATGTTGCGTACGATCTTTACGTATGGCTTTACATGATATCGACCGCCGGCCTTCCGGTCGCCGTATCAATAATGATCGCCGAAAGCCGCACAAAAGGAAATTTCCGCGAAGTTAAGCGAATATTCAGAAGCACACTGTTACTTTTTATAATAATCGGACTCGCCGGCATGGCTGTCATGATCTTCGGATCGGGATTGTTTGCCGACCTTTATAAGATTCAAGAGTCGAATCTGTGTATCATTGCAATAGCTCCGACGCTGTTCTTTATCTGTATCTCAAGCGCGATGCGCGGCTTTTTCCAGGGATACCAGAACATGTTCCCAACCGCAATCTCGCAGATAATCGAAGCTCTCGGCAAGCTTACAATCGGAATCGCGCTTGCACTCTATGCCAAAAATGCCGGATACGGACTTCCGACAGTCGCCGCATATACCATACTCGGACTGACGATCGGCGTCGCGGCCGGAATGCTTTTCCTCACAGTATCAAAGCTGCTTTTCAAGGAAAGCGTTTATAATGAAGAGTTCCGCATACCCGAGAGCGATACCATGGAACCGCGGTCGACAAAAAAACTGCTCGGAGCTCTCATCGCAATCGCTATACCTGTAACGCTCAGTTCATCGGTTATGAGTTTGACAAACGTTATAGACGGAATTATCATTACGCGCAGGCTTTATTCAATCGGCTATACCGAGGAAGTTGTCAAAACGATTTTCGGAAATTACAAAACCCTTGTCATTCCGATGTTCAATATGCCTCCAGCGCTGATTTATCCGATTTCGTATTCTATCGTACCGCTTCTTTCTTCCGCAATAGCAGCTGAAGACAAAAAACGTGTCGACATGATTATGAGCGCGTCTCTGCGCGTAGCTGCACTCATTGCACTTCCCTGTTCCCTTGGTATGTCCGTTCTTGCCGAGCCAATACTCAAGCTTCTTTTTGCCGCAGAATCGGCAAAACGCGCCGCGCCGCTGCTTTCCGTGCTGTCGCTTTCCATTTTCTTCGTCGGAATGCTCGCAATAACCAACGCAATTCTGCAGGCTCACAAACATGAACGCAAGCCCATTTATTCAATAGTCGCCGGTTCGATCGTCAAACTTGTATCAAGCTATATCCTTATCGGCATTCCTTCAATAGGAATGTACGGAGCGCCTATCGGAACGTTTCTCTGCTATCTCACCGTTATGATTATAAATTTTTTCTTCATTGCAAGATATATTGGTTTTATGCCAAGCGTTGCCGGAGTGTTCCTCAGACCTTTTTTGGCGTCGGTCATATGCGCCGCGTCCGCCCTCGGATCCTTCCTGCTGCTCTCTCGCTTGTGTTCATCAAAAATCGCGGTTATCGTTGCAATAGCAATCGCCGCCGTTGTTTATTTCTTCACAATTTTCATGACAAAAGCGATTTCCAGAGAGGATATCCTGCTTCTCCCGAAGGGAGCCAAACTTTGCAGAATATTTGAAAAACTGAAGCTCATTTCATCGGAATCCTAATAAAAATCTGTTTTCTTTTCGGGTCGTTACATAATCCGCCGCGGCGGACTGTGAAACGGCCTTTTGTTTATATTTACGTCATATTTTTTTTTATAAATATATTTGAAAACAACCGTATAATATGTTATAATGTAAAGAACATTAAAATCGGCTGTTATTGACTGCCGGTTAATACAATTTTTCAAAGGTAAACTAAAATGCAGAGATATACAGAAAAAGCGGAAAAGATGAGTCTTCCCGTCGTTCCGCTCAGAGGGATCGTCGCTTTTCCGTCAATACCGATCAGCTTTGAGCTGTCAAATGCTGCCGCAATAGCTTCATGCGAACGCGCCGACAAAAATGACAGCCTTATTCTGCTCGTGTCAGAGCGTGAAATGTCGGAAGAAACGATTACCCCGGACAATTTATATAAAATCGGCTGCGCCGCAAAGATAAAACAGCTTGTCAAGCTTCCCGAGGGTAACCTGCGCGTTTTCGCGGAAGGAACATGCCGCGCCACAGTAACCGATTACAGCTTTAATAATGACGTTCTGAATTCTGAAGTTATCGGAAAAACTATAAACATAGAAGGCGACGGCGGGGTTAAAGGCGAAGCTCTCGTCCTTGAGATAAACAATCTTTTCGACGAATTTCTGAAATACCTCCCGAAAGTCTCAAACGATCTTATTACACTGATACGGAGCATTAAAAATCCGGGTCTGCTTTCGGATTTTGTCGCCTGCAACGTACTCGTAAGCTATACGGACAAGCAGCAGGTGCTTGAGGAATTTGAACCTCTCAGACGAGCAGAACTTCTGTCGCTGATTATGGAACGCGAGCGCAACATTCTCAGCACGGAAATGAAAATACACAAAAAAGTCCGTTCCCAGATTGAAGCGAACCAGCGCGAGTACTATCTAAAAGAACAGCTCAAGGCAATCAAGAACGAATTGGGCTATAACGATGATTTTGAAGGCGACGAAGAAATCGACGAATACTGTGATAAAATCGCAAAAGCAAACCTTCCCGAAGAAGTTCAGTCAAAACTTCTGAAGGAAGTTAAAAAGCTGTCGAAAACGCCGTACAACGCAACCGAGAGCACAGTTATCCGAAATTATCTCGACGTATGTCTTGAAATACCGTGGGGAAAAGTCTCAAAAGAGCGGATAGACGTTGAGGCGGCGAGAAAAATTCTCGACCGCGACCATGACGGACTTGAAAAGGTTAAAGAACGCATTCTGGAGTATATCGCAGTCAAACAGCTTAATCCGGATCTGAAAAATCAGATTATTTGTCTTGTCGGCCCTCCCGGAACCGGAAAAACATCGGTTGCTGCGTCGGTTGCAAAAGCGCTTAAGAGAAAATACGTACGCGTATCGCTCGGAGGCGTCAGAGATGAGGCTGACATACGCGGACACAGAAAAACTTATGTCGCTTCCATGCCCGGACGTATTGCAAACGCATTAAAACAAGCCGGAGTACGCAATCCGCTGATACTCCTTGATGAAATTGACAAACTTTCGCACGATTCTCACGGAGATCCGGCATCGGCGCTGCTCGAGGTTCTTGACAGCGAACAGAACAAAGCATTTCGCGACCATTTTCTTGAGCTCCCGCTTGATCTTTCGGACTGCCTTTTCATTGCAACGGCAAACACCCTTGAAACGATACCGCGTCCGCTGATCGACCGAATGGAGATTATTGAGCTTAAAATCTACACACGGCATGAAAAACTGTCGATCGCAAAACATCATCTTATTCCAAAGCAGATGAAGCGCCACGGTCTCGACAGAAAGCTTCTGAAAATAACCGACGGTGCAATCTTCGAAATAATCGATTTCTATACCAGGGAAGCCGGCGTGCGCAACCTTGAACGTGAGCTGGCGTCAGTCTGCCGCAAAGCGGCGAAGCTGATTATCGAAGGCAAGGAAACCGTCTGCAAGGTTACCGAGAATAACGTAAAGGATTATCTCGGACCGCGCAAAGAGCTTCCCGAACACATCTCCGAACGCGACGAGGTCGGCATCGTTAACGGTTTGGCATATACGGAAACCGGAGGAGACCTGCTGCGCGTTGAAGCCGTTGCCATGCCCGGAAGCGGAAAAATCGAACTTACCGGCTCTCTCGGCGACGTTATGAAGGAATCTGCTCATGCCGCGGTAACCTATATCCGTTCCCACTCCGGCGAACTGCTGATCGACCCTGATTTTTACAAGACCAAGGATATCCATCTTCATTTTCCCGAAGGCGCGATTCCCAAAGACGGTCCTTCTGCCGGCGTTACGATTGTAACCGCACTGGCAAGCGAGCTTTCCGGCAGGCCGGTCAGACGCGACATTGCAATGACCGGAGAAGTTACGCTTCGCGGAAATGTTCTTGCAATCGGCGGTCTGAAGGAAAAAACAATGGCGGCATACAAAGCAGGTGTAAAAACCGTACTGATTCCGGCGGCAAACGAACGTGATCTGTCCGAAATCGACCCGGTTGTCCGGGATGCGCTTGAATTTGTTCCGTGTAAGCATGTGTCGGAAGTGCTTGAACGCGCGCTGATTCCGAAAGAGGTGTGATTGTGAAGATTAATATTCAGAATACTACGCTTAAAATCACCGCCGGACTTGAGAATCAGTTTCCGCGCGACGGCCGTCCGCAAATTATATTCTCAGGACGTTCAAACGTCGGTAAAAGCTCGCTTCTCAATGCTCTGATCGGAAGAAAGTCGCTTGCAAGAGTCAGTTCGGCCCCCGGAAAAACAATAACCGTCAATTTTTACGATATTGACGGAAAAGTATACTTCGTCGATCTTCCGGGTTACGGATACGCCAAGCGCAGTCCTGCCGAAAAAGAAAAATTTAAATTGATAACCGATAAGTATCTGACAGGCGGCCTGCCCGATGAGAAACGTCTCGTTATACAGCTCATTGACATGAAAACCGGTCCGAGCGAGGATGATTACATGATGCTGGATTGGCTTGACGCAACCGGCACACCGTATTTTATTGCCGCAACAAAATGTGATAAACTTAATAAAACTGATTTTAACGATGCTCTCACAGAACTTAAAAAGCTCGGATGCGACATTATTCCTTTCTCAGCGCTCAAAAACACGGGAAAAGATGAAATACTTGCAAAAATATTTGAGTTTATAAAATAAACCGCGGAAAGCGGACTTTCTTACGGAAAAGTTTTCTTCCGCGGCAACAACAAGCGGATGAAATATATTTTTTTACTTGACTGTAAAACAAATATTTTGTTGTCGATAATAGTTTCGGACTTGATTCAATCGAGTGAATTCTTTTTGACAGCGACGAGCAGAAAAAAACTTCTGAGTATAACACAATGCATCTATCCGCATTCTCACACATGCGCACTGGGAAAGAAGATTCATAATTCTGGTCTGCAATTGTTTTTGATAAAAAAAGTCAATTTTCCGCCAGCGCAGCATAAACTGTTGAAGATCATCTCCCAATGTGAGCTTTGATTATAAGGATATAAAAATGATAAAATCGATTTTTCAGGGAAACTTTGATATTATAGGTTTTCTTATGCGCATCCCCTGCATACTTATTGCGCTTTCTTTTCACGAATTCGCGCACGCTTATTCGGCTTACAAGCTTGGGGATACAACAGCCCGCAGCTTCGGCCGTCTGACGCTTAATCCGATAAAGCATCTTGATCTTTTCGGAACACTCTGTATGCTTCTTTTCGGCTTCGGTTGGGCCAAGCCGGTTCCGATAAATTCGCGGAATTTCAAAAATCCGCGCCGGGACATTCCGCTGACAGCTCTTGCCGGACCGGTCATGAACTTTCTGCTCTGCTTCATCGGAGTGCTTATTTTCAGAATAAGCATTGCGATTTATACTGCAATTGGTTTTAACGTTTCAAGCTTCATGCTTGATTTTGAAACGATTTCGCTGAATTTCTGGACTATTTTCCTGACTCTGAATGTTTATCTCGGGGTATTCAATCTTCTTCCGGTTCCTCCTCTCGACGGCTCGCGTATCTTTCTTTCTTTTCTGCCCGACAAGCTCTACTACGGAATCATGAAGTATGAGAGATATATCGTCCTGGTTATAATGCTCCTGCTTTATCTCGGCTGGCTTTCAAAACCTCTTGCTTACGTATCGTCGCTGATCATTCAGGCGTTCGACTTCCTGATTGGTCTGATACCTTTTTTATAATATGGAATCGCCGAATTTTCAGCTCGAAATATTCGAAGGACCGCTTGACCTTCTTCTTACGCTGATCGCAAAAAATAAGGTTGATATATACGATATACCGATTGCACTTATTCTCGATCAGTACATGGCTTACCTTGATGAAATGCGTCGGCTTGATATGGAAATCGCAGGAGATTTCATAGTTATGGCCGCCGAGCTTATGCTGATAAAAAGCCGTATGCTTCTTCCAAAGCCTCCGTCCGAGGAGGAACCTGAAGAAGATCCGCGCGCCAAGCTCGCACGTACTCTCATCGAATACAGGCGCGCAAAGGAAGCGGCGGTATTTCTTTCGGAACAATATGAGACCTACGCCGGAAGAATTATAAAAGACACCGACGTTATCGACCGCAGCAAGCTTATTCCGGAATCGGTAGATGCGCGGCTTTTGGGCGCGGCGCTTGAACGTCTCGTTCGTCGCAACAGCGAACTTCCGCGCCTTGCAAAAGAATCCGAAAACGAAATACGTACGCTCTTAAAGGCGCGGGTTGTTCCGGTTTCGGAAAAAGTCGTTTTTGTCATGAGGCAGCTGTACAAACAGGATCTTATCTTTGACGACCTCTTTATTGGGGTAACCACACGTTCCGAGCTTGTCGCCACTTTTATCGCGGTACTTGAACTTGTAAAGGTACAGCGCGTAACTGTTTCGGGCGACGACGGAGAAAATGTGATCCTTCACCTCAACAAAAATCACGAAAGGAACGCTTCCTTAAATGAATAGAAACGAAGCCGAACAGATAATCGAAGCCGTCCTGTTTGCCGCAGGCTATCCCATCTCATATGAAAAGCTTGCCGAGATACTCGATATAACCGACGCCGAGGTCAGGACAATGACCGAGCATCTCCGCGACAGCTACAATAACCGCGGCATACAGCTTGTGCTTTATGAAGAGTCATGTCAGCTATGCACGCGTGAAGAATATGAAAGCTACATACGAAACGCGCTCGGAATTCGCGGCGCGGGCGCGCTTTCCGCTTCTCTTATGGAAGTTCTTGCAATAGTTGCGTATAATCAGCCTGTAACACGGGCGTTCATAGAGCAGGTTCGCGGTGTAGACAGTTCGTATGCGGTATCAACGCTGGTTGAAAAACAGCTTATCGAATGTACCGGCAGACTTGACGTCCCCGGAAAGCCGATGCTTTTCTCAACAACCGATACGTTTTTACGTGTTTTCGGCCTTTCGTCGGTTTCCGAACTTCCAAAAAAGGAGATTTTGGATGCAGTTGCTCCTGAAGAACCGATTTCGCAGCAAAAAAACGATGACGATTCATTGAACTCTCATTAAGACATTTTTTACCGAAAGGAGCGTCGCGGCAATGACAGGCTGGATAATTTTTGCCTCGGTTCTGTTATTCTTTTTTATTGTCGCAATGACATGGATAAAAATAACGGTTCGCTGTGACGCCGGCTCTCCCTCGCCATACAATCAGAACGACCAAGAAGAGGAAAATCTTGTTATTGTCTGGATAAGCGTTTGGTTTTTAAAATTCCGCGTATTCCCTTCAAAGAAGAAAAAAGTCAATTACAAGAAATTTTCAATCGAAAAGTTCCGTAAAATGCGTCGCAAACAGGAGCGTAAGCTTCGGCAAAAGCATCGTAAAGACGAAAAAAAGGAGCAGAAAAACAAACCAAAGGAAGAAATCTCCGCTGCCGAAAAGGAAAAAACCAAAAAATCCGTTAAAGAAAACATAAATTTTGTAATTTCGCTTTTTAAAAACATCGTATGCGTTATTCTGAAAAAATTCTATAAATATATAAGATGCGACATATACCGATTTTATGTGCGAGTCGCCTCTGAAGACGCCGCAAAGACTGCAGTCGTTTACGGAGCGGTATCACAAAGCGTATCATATGTTATGACGCTGCTGGGTAATACTTCTCACACAAAGATGGTCGGCAGCGCTTCCGTTATCGTTGAACCCGACTTTACATCGGAAAAATCCGAAGCACGTATTTTAATCAGATTCAGACTGAGAGTCTGGCACATTTTTGCGCTCGCCGTAAGCGCTGTAATTGGTTTTCTTAAAAGCAGGTAATTAATTATTATAACAAAAATCGGAGGATTTAAAAATGGCTGACAACAAATTAAACGAGATCATATCCACGTCGCTTGACAATATACGAGCAATTGCCGACGCAGATACGGTTATCGGCAAGCCTATTGAAACTGCGTCTGGAACCGCAATCGTCCCGGTTTCAAAAGTATCGCTCGGCTTTGCGTCAGGCGGCGCCGACTATGTCCCCGGAGAAAAAAAGAAGGAGGCTGACAGCGCCAGTGACAAAGCTGCCGCAGCAAAAACGAACGGAACCGGAAAATCGCCGTGTTTTGCCGGAGGCGGCGGAACCGGAGTCACAATTACGCCGGTTTGCTTCCTTGTTATAAAGGCGAACGGCGACGTTGACCTTTTAACCATACCTTCCGCAAACGTATCCTCTTCACCTGCAGTCGGTATTGTTGACTCGGTAAGCTCATTTATAGAAAAATCGCCTGATTTAATAACACGCTTTAAGGAAGTTTTCGCCAAAAACAAAAATCAAACCGAGCTTGACGATGAAAAGCTCAAAGAACAGATTGCCGACGACGCTTCAAAAGAGTAATTAATTTATTTACTTCCGAGTATAATTGTATGTAATTATGCCGGAGGTGGAGACATGCGTCGATTTTTTAAGCTGACCGTCCTTGTCCTTGTTTTATTATTTTCTATTCCTCACAGCGCTGCCGCTCTTGCACAGAACGATATTTCCGCGGAATTCGCCGTACTGATCGAAGCCGAAAGCGGCGATATAATATGGAGCAAAAACGAAAATACCCGCGCGCCGCAGGCAAGCACAACAAAGATCATGACCGCTTTGATAGCCATAGAAACGTCATCCGACCTTTCGCGCACCGTCGTTATTGATCCATCCGCCTGCGGAGTTGAAGGATCTTCCGTTTATCTGACAGCCGGCGAACACATAACGATGGAAGCGCTTGTGTACGCGCTGTTGCTTGAGAGCGCGAACGACGCGGCAGAAGCCATTGCATGCGAAATTGCCGGAGGAACAGAGGAATTTGCCGAACTCATGAACATAAAAGCGGCACAACTCGGACTTAACGGTACGCACTTTACAAATCCGCACGGTCTTGACAATGAATTTCATTATACCACCGCGCTTGATCTTGCAATGCTTGCCAGAAGCGCAATGCAGAATGAAACATTCAGAAAAATTGTCGGAACAAAAAAGATTCTGATTGATTCTGAAAACGGAACAAAACGTCTGCTGTTGAATCATAATCGGATGCTTAAAATCTATAACGGAGCAACAGGGGTTAAAACCGGCTTTACACGAAGAAGCGGACGCTGTCTTGTAACATCGGCGTCGCGCGGCGGAGTTGAACTTATTTCCGTAACTCTAAACGCTCCGTCCGACTGGAACGATCATACAAAGCTTCTTGACTATGGCTTCTCACTGTATGAACGCAAAACGCTCGCCGAGGTCGGTCAGTATAAATATTCGGTTCCGATAATCGGAAGCAAAACAACAAATATAATTTGCGAAAACACTGCGGCAGTTGAAGTTACGCTGCCAAAATCCGCTCAGCTCGTTGAGACGATCGAACTTCCGCGCTTTGCATACGCCGGTATTTCTGAAAAAGATACGCTGGGATATATTATCTGGAGTCGAGACGGCAAAGAAATCGCAAGAACGCCGCTTTGCGCTCAAAGCAGTTCGGAGCCTTTGAAATACCCAAGCTTTTGGGAAAAAATCTTATCTTTTTTCGGCATAAGGAAAATAAAGTGAAAGAACCTAATAAAATCAGACTACAAAAATATATTTCCGACTGCGGAATAATGTCACGGCGCGCAGCGGAACAGGAAATCTCCGCCGGAAGGATTACTGTAAACGGAGAAAGAGTCGAACTCGGTCGCGTTATCGATCCCGATAACGACGTCGTTGAATACCAAAACAGACAGATTACAAAACCCACCGGAACCGGATATGTAACTGTAATGCTTAACAAACCACGCGGTTATGTTACGACAATGAGCGATGAGAAGGGGCGTAAATGCGTGGCAGAGCTTTTGTCGGACGTCGGTGTCCGAGTTTACCCTGCCGGACGTCTTGACTACGACTCCGAAGGACTGCTGATCTGTACTAACGACGGTGAGCTTGCGAACCTGCTGACGCATCCAAAGCATCATATACCCAAAACCTATCACGTTAAAATAAAAAGCGCCGTTACTCCCGAACAAATGAAAGCGCTGAACAAGCCCATGGAAATCGACGGATACCTGATCAAGCCGGTTAAAGCTGAAGTTATCACTCTGAAAAACGACGTAACCGTACTTTCAATGACGTTGTATGAAGGCAGAAACCGGCAGATACGAAAAATGTGCGAAAAACTTGAGCTTGAGATCGTATTCCTTAAAAGAATTTCGGTCGGAGAGCTTAAACTTGGTAATCTTAAATCCGGAACATGGAAAAAACTCACAAAGCCGCAGGTAGAATACCTTAAAAACAGCTGTCTTGCTCAAAAAACAAAATAAATTTAAAACGCGAAGGCTAAAGCCTCCGCGTTTGTTTTATTTTCTGTTTTTCACTTCAAGCCGTCTGACAGTCTCGCTTTCCGGAGTTACATATGCGCTGTAATTTTGGGAAAAAGTAACGTAACCGGGTTTTGACGCCGGCGGCTTCTTAAGATTCTTTACACGCGTATAATCGACGGCAACCTTCTGTCCTCTGTCGGCTTTTGAATAATACGCCGCAATAATCGCCGCCTGCGAAAAGTCCAGTTCCGGCGGCTCTGCTCCGTCGCAAAACAGAACGACGTGCGACCCGGGCATTCCCTTCACATGGAACCAAATGTCGCCTTTCGACGCAAGTTTATGCGTTATATAATCATTTTGCGAATTATTCTTTCCGCAAAGCACTCGGTATCCGCCGTCTGTGCGAAACTCCAGCGGCTTTGGAGCGCTTTGCTTCTGAAGCGAAACATTTTTCATTTTCGACGCGTATCCGCTTTCGTACAATTCGCGTCTGATTTCGGCAAGATCCGTTTCATTTTCCGCTTTTGTCAGCGCTTCAAAAACCGTATAAACATATTCCAGCTCGTTTCTTGCCAGTTCAATCTGTTTTTTCAGCGCAATCTCGGCGGATTTAGCTTTATTGTATTTTTTATAATAACGCTGCGCATTCTGTGCGGGAGTAAGTCGGCCGTCAAGGTCAAGCTTGACGCTCTTCATGTCAGGATCGTTATAGTCAATAAGCTCTGCCGTTTCCATGCCGCGTTTAAGGCGGTAAATGTTGGACGTAATCAAATCGCCATTCCGTTTAAGCTCTTCCTTTTTTGCGCACTCCTTGAGGTCGTTCTCCTGAGCTGATATTTTTTTGGTAAGGCGCGTCTCGGCGTTTGTGAGTATCTTAAACAGATCCGCCGCCCTTTGCTTTGTCCGTTCGATGCGGCTCCGCTCTCCGAAATATTCGTCGCAAAGCTCGCCGAAGGTCGAATATTCTGCTGCCGACGCAGAATCGCCGTATTGCTGAATCGGCATAAAGCAATATTCAAACGGCGTTCCGTCCGGTTTTTTTATCATAAAGGGCGTAAAATTTTTTTCTTTTATCCGTTTTACAAAATCCGAAAAGGATTCATACAGCGCAGAAGAATTTTGTCCGCCCGTAAAAGCGAGTTCTCTTGCAACAAGCGGCGATATACCGTAAAACGACCGCATTATATACTTATCCGGCAAAAGACCGGAATTTTCATATCCGGACACAAAATCCTCACAGCTGACGTTCAGCGGAGAAATCTTTCCCTCCTGAGACGGTGGAAGCTCATAAGAAATTCCTGGAAGCACCTGCCGCAAGCGGCTTGTTGAAAAATCAACGAGCTTAAGCGACGACATAATTTTCTTGTCCTGATCAAGCAAAATTAAATTGCTGCATTTTCCCATGATCTCAACAATCAAATACTTAACGGACGTATAACCCATCTCGTCTCTTGTCTCAAAAGCAAGCTCGATTACTCGCTCAAAGCCGTACTGTGTTATGCCGCTTAGCTTCGCTCCGTTTAAATGCTTCCGAAGAAGCATACAAAACATCGGAGGGACCTTGGGATTATCCGGCTGAAACGCGGTTATCTGAAGTCTCGGTTCAGACGTCCCCGCGTCGATAAGCAAATGAACCGTATTTCCTCCTGCCTGCGCCGAGGCGTGTATTGAAAGAATAACCGTGTTTTTGTCAGGCTGGAATATCTTCTCAATTCTCGCCCCCAATAATCTTTCATTTAATTCGTTTACAACAGCGCAAACAAATCCAGCGTCAAACGCCATAAACTGTCAATCCTCTCCTTCTTCCGTATCCCCGTCAAAGCATACGCAAAAAAACATATACCCATCAAACTTAAGTCCGGCTCGTTTTGCCGTCATAACAGACGGCTCGTTTTTTTCTTCGCATACATACATAACCCTGCGCCCGTTTCTTACAAGCTCATCGGTAAGCGCCGCCGTACAGGCAAAAGCAAATCCCTTTTTTCTGTATCCTGGAAGAGTTTCAACGCCTATCTCTGTGTAATTTTTGAACGGGCTCTCTTCGATTAGCTCGGCAGGATTTGTAACGGCAGCCGAAACAAGCTTTCCGTCCCTGTGAAAACCATAAGCCACAGTTTCACTGTCCCATAAATTCAATATTGATTCTTCAGAAACCTCGGTTCCGTCAAGCTTTTCAGGCAAAAAAGCAATTTCCGGCATAAGATAATCACTGCCGGCAGTAAAAACGAGCGATATCCCCGTGTTTTCCTCAGACAATTCGTATCCTCTCTCAAAAGCAAAACTAGCGGCTTCTTCCTGCGCTTGACGGACGGCGCTTCTGTCAAGTCCCTGCATAAGTGCATTTTCAAGCTTCGACGCTGTTTTTTCAAGCCCGGTAACCGTGAAAACTACCGGCTCCGCGCCGTTTTTTAAAATAAAATTTATCGGTATAAGCATACCTCTTGCAATTTCGGGGATGAAATCATCATAAACAACCATTATTTTTTCCTTTATTTAGGCGATTCGGCGTCGCCGTTCAGAAATTCCATAATCATTTTGTACGCCGGATCGTCCGATTCAATCGGAACCGGCTGCCAGTTGCTTTTGACCGTTACAAATTCGTAACACGGAATTATATTTTCACCGATTGAAAGAATCTCTCCTTCGTAAACCGACAGCTTGATCTGATATATGATCGTTCGATTGTCGGAACGCGTACTGCCGCCGAATATGAAATTTCCGAGCGAATTAACTATCGGTTTGCCGTTGTAATATTCAATAGGCTGAAGAACGTGCGGATGCACCCCGATAACAAGGTCGGCGCCGTTGTCTATCATTTTTTTTGACGCACGAACACGCCATGAGTCCGGAATGTACGTACGCTCGGTCCCACCGTGATAATAAACAATACGATAGTCTGTCTCGGATTTTACCTCATCGAGCCAGTCAATAATCCGGTTTGCGTACCACTCTGAATACATCGTGGTCATGTACAGACCGATACGGATTCCGTATTTTTCGAGTATCAGGGGCTTTGAATCATTGCCCCATTCAAGACCTGCCGCTTCGATCGCTTTTTTTGTATGCTCTGCGCCTGCACTTCCGTAATCGTCTGTGTGATTGTTGGCAAGAGAAATAATTTCAACCGAGCCTTCCGTAAAAATACGGGCGTTCGCCGCCTTACTGCGGTACCAGTACGCCGGAGTGTAATTTTTCGGTGTCTCGGGAAGCTGTTCGTCCGTGAACACATTTTCGCAATTTGCAACCGTCCAGTCGTCTTCCGCGAAATACTGAGCAACTTTTTCAAAGAAGAATTTCGGGTCGTTTTCGTCTGCAGCAAGGTTAAAGCTGTTCTGTCCGTCAAATCCGTGGTTGGAGGCAAGCATACAGTCTCCGATAAACGAAATTGTAATCTGTTTGTACGGATTTTCTGCACTTGTATTCCCTGTATCAGCTTCGCTTCGGCTGTTTTGTTCAGGTTTACGGAATTCCAGGCTGTTTTCCGCCGTCCACGAACTCTGATAATCACGAAGGATAAGTATTGACGCCGAGACAATAAGTACAACCGCCGCCAGTAGCAGCGTAAGACTTATAATTATTCCCGTTAAACCCGTATTTTTATTTTTTCTGCTTTGTTTCATAGCCATTAAAGTCTAAAAAGCATCTTTTTCATAACTTTGTCGTGCCCGTTTCAATGATATCGGCAATACGCTCGCACGCCCTGCCGTCTCCATAAGGATTTGAAGCACGAGCCATTAAGTCGTAAGACTTCTTATCCTCAAGCAGCTCCTTAAAGCCGCTGTATATTACTTCCTCATCAGTACCGACAAGCCTCAGAGTTCCGGCGGCAATTCCCTCAGGACGTTCAGTCGTATCACGCATAACCAATACAGGCTTTCCGAGTCCCGGCGCTTCCTCCTGTATTCCGCCCGAATCCGTAAGAATTAAATATGACCTGGAAAGAAAATTGTGAAAGTCAAGAACGTCGAGCGGCTCAATTATATGAATACGTTCGCAGCCGCCAAGTTCTGCTTCGGCAGCGGCCCTTACAAGCGGATTCATATGAATCGGATAAATTGCTTTAACGTCAGAATGCTCGTCGATAATACGCCTTATCGCCCTAAACATACGCCTCATAGGCTCTCCGAGGTTTTCGCGGCGGTGTGCCGTTATTATAATCAGGCGTGATCCTGCCGCCCATTCAAGCTCCGGATGCGAATAATCTTTTCGAACAGTCGTTTTGAGAGCGTCAATGGCTGTGTTTCCGGTTACGAAAATTCTGTTCTCTTCCCTGCCTTCTCTAACAAGGTTTTCTTTTGCCCTCTCTGTCGGCGCAAAATTCAGCTCTGCAATTATGCTGACCGCCTGCCGGTTGAACTCCTCCGGATACGGACTGTATATATCGTAAGTACGAAGTCCTGCCTCAACATGTCCGACCGGTATGCGAAGATAAAAGCTTGCGAGAGCCGACGCAAAAGCCGTTGATGTATCTCCGTGTACCAGTACCATATCGGGAACTTCTTTTTCAAGCACTCCGCGGATTTTTTCAAGTATGCTTGAGGTAATATCGAAAAGCGTCTGTTTTTCTTTCATTATAGAAAGATCATAATCGGGTCTTACGTTAAACGCATCAAGCACACTGTCCAGCATCTGCCTGTGCTGACCGGTCACGCACACCACGGTTTCGATGTTTTTTCTGCTTTTCAATTCGTTCGCAAGCGGACACATTTTTATTGCTTCCGGTCTGGTGCCGAACACAAGCATAACTTTTTTCATATAATTACCTGCGTC
>JAQXSY010000042.1 GCA_029219205.1 Bacillota bacterium
CCTGTTCCTCCGGCTGCGGCGCATTTATTGAAAGCTTTGCCAATTCGCCGGTGGAGCCGACCAAAGGAAAACAAATATTTTCGAATATAAACGGAAATGCCTGTTTGATTATGATCCGCTCGCCGGAAGCGCCCAGGGGCGTGATCGGAATTTTCCGCGTGCCGAATATGTACGAGGATTATCAGTTCTGAGCTGTATTTTTTAGAAACCGGATTTCAGCACGGTTTTGTCTCCCTTTTACGGCAGAAAAAATGCGGGCTTGGAATGGAATCCAGCCCTGCGGAGTCATAATGCTATCCGTCAAAGCTGGAACATGGGCCGTACAGCGGCTCATAAATCATGGAATCAGCCGCGCAAAAATCAGTAAATCAAAATCAGAAAGGATATATGGTTATGAAGAAAAATACCCAAAAAATAATAGTAGGTTCAGGCATAGCAGCGGCAGGAATTGCGGCTGCCACGGCAGTTTCCATTAAGCTTACAAAAAAACTGGTAACAGTCGCTCTTGACCGCGAGCAGCCCAAAGCATCTAAAAAAATGAACACAGGCTGTCCGGCTCCGGCGGTCAGGCAAAGCAGTTTAAAGAAACGCTGACGGCAGCAGCCGAAGCTCTAAAAAACAGCGAATGTGACACGGTAGAAGTGACCGCTTGCGACGGAATAAATCTGGTCGGTCATCTGCGCAAATGTGAAAATGAAAAACGGCTTATTATTGCTATGCACGGTTGGCGCTCCTCCTGGGCGGCCGATTTCGGTGCAATTTCGAATTTTTGGTACGCAAACGGCTGCTCCGTACTGTATGCCGAACAGCGCGGACAGGGAGAAAGCGGCGGAGAGTATATGGGCTTTGGTCTGACTGAACGGTATGATTGCATTGAATGGGTCAAATGGGCAAACGAAAACGGATATGCAGATATCCCGATCTATCTTTGCGGTATTTCTATGGGAGCCTCCACCGTACTGATGGCAGCGGGACTGGAACTGCTTGAGAATGTTCACGGCATTATGGCGGATTGCGGATACACCTCTCCGCCCGCAATTTGGAAGCATGTGGTGGAGGAAAACCTTCATATGCCCTTCGACGGAATAAAATCTGCAGTTGCAAACGATATATGTAAAAAGAAAATTCAAATAGGAACAAAGGATTATTCCGCAACAGAGGCCATGCGTGAATGCAAAGTGCCCGTCATTTTCATACACGGCACCGACGACCGCTTTGTTCCCATAGAAATGACATACAAAAACTACAAAGCTTGTGCTGCGCCTAAACGCCTGTTAGTTGTTCCCGGCGCCGAGCACGGTATGAGCTATTTGGTGGATAAAGAATCATATGAAAAAGCTTCCAAAGATTTTTGGAAAGATTTCGACGGATACCATCCGGAATCCAACAGAGAGGAAAAAAACTGAATGCTGGAGTTAAAAAACATCAAAAAGGACTACCCCGCCGGGGACGGCGTTGTTGCCGCCCTAAAAGGGATTGATTTAAGATTTCGTGAAAGCGAATTTGTTTCAATTCTCGGTCCGTCAGGCTGCGGAAAAACAACCATGCTGAATATTATCGGCGGGCTTGATCAGTATACCAGCGGCGACCTGATTATAAACGGGAAATCCACAAAGGATTTTAAGTTCCGCGACTGGGACAGCTACCGAAACCATTCAATCGGATTTGTATTTCAGAGCTATAACCTGATTTCGCACCAGACGGTGCTGCAAAATGTGGAACTGGCGCTCAGCCTTTCCGGCGTTCCGAAGTATGACAGAAAGCGCCGCGCAAAGGAAGCGCTGGAAAAGGTGGGACTTGGAAATCAACTGAATAAAAAGCCGAGCGAGATGTCCGGCGGTCAAATGCAGCGCGTTGCCATTGCCCGTGCTATCGTAAATAATCCGGATATTATCTTGGCGGACGAGCCGACCGGCGCTCTTGATACCGAAACCAGTATTCAGGTTATGGAGATATTAAAAGAAATATCAAAAGACCGTCTGATTATTATGGTTACGCATAATCCTGAGCTTGCGGAAAAATATTCAACGCGAATTATCCGCATGCTGGACGGCGAAGTTAAAGGAGATTCGGCTTCCCTCACACAAGCGGAGATTGAATCGGAACACATAAAAGATCAGGCGCAGCTGGAAGAAAAGGCTCATAAGGGCAAAAAGGAAAAGAAGCCCTCCATGTCCTTCGGCACTTCCTTCAGCCTTTCTCTGAAAAATCTGTTTACCAAAAAAGGAAGAACGGCGCTTACTTCATTTGCAGGCAATATCGGCATTATCGGAATCGCGCTGATTTTTGCCGTGTCACAGGGAATGACCGCATACATTGATACCATTCAGGAGGAAACGCTTTCCTCTTATCCCCCGACGCTGGAAGCCAATCATATGGATATGGGAACGCTGATGGAAACCTTTATCGGGAAAGTACAAGCCTCCGGCAATCATGAAAAAGACGCCGTTTATCAGAAATCCATGATGTATGAGATGATCAATTCCCTCGACAGCATGGAAAGCAAAGAGAATGATCTAAAAGCTTTCAAGGAATACATTGAAGCGGAGCGCGCCGATGAAAACAGTACATCGGGACTGAAAGAAGCCGTCAGCGGCGTGCAGTATACCTATGATATGGATTTGCTGGTCTATACCAAAAATACCGACGGGACGATTATTCAGTCCGATACCAGAGCGCTCCTGCAGGATATATTGCTTGAATATTTCGGTATGGATATGACCGGCTACAAGCTGGACGAAAGCACCGGTCTTTATACCGATTTACGGAATACCGACGCAGGACTCCGCTATTTGTATGACAACGGTATTTCCCTGAAAGTATCCGGAATTATCCGTCCAAACGAAGACTCCGTGGCAACCATGCTCTCCGGGTCTATCGGATATACAAGTAAACTGACGGAATATGTGATCGAACATTCAAAGGAATCCGCCGCCGTCAATGCACAGCTTGGCGACTCCTCTACGGATATTTTTACCGGACTTCCGTTTAAAGAAAACATCGGCAGTATGACAGACACGGAAAAAGAAACCGAGTTTAGAAACTACGTTGCCGCGCTGGATGAAAAAGGTAAGGCGCAAGCTTATACAAAAATAATGAGCATTCCGGACGAAGAACAGGTTAATTTTGCTGTCGCACAAACGCTTGGCTCTATGACGCGGGCTGATATGGAAGCCAAAATGACCGAGGCGTTCAGCGAACAGATGGGAATGAGCAACGCGGATATCGGCGAATATATAGCAGCCATGAGCGACGAGGAAATAAATGAATTGTTTGCGGAAATGATTGCCGGGCAGTTCAAAGCCCAGTATGCCGCACAGGTGCAGCAGCAGTTGTCGGGAATGAGTTCCGCACAGCTTGCCGGCGCTTTGGAGGCGGAAATGCAGGGCTATACAACAGAACAATGCGCTGTGTACTATGATGAGGTGCTGGAGTTCTCGGGATCCAGTTATGGCAGCAATCTGCGTCAGCTTGGTTATGTGAATCTCGACAGTCCCGCGACAATCAATCTGTATGCGTCATCCTTTGAAAATAAGGATGTTATAGAGGACGCCATTGCCGCGTATAACGACACGGTGGACGACCTTGAGAAAATTCAATATACCGATTATGTGGGAATTATGATGTCCTCGGTAACCGCAATTATCAACGCCATTACCTACGTGCTGATTGCCTTTGTCGCCGTCTCGCTGATCGTTTCTTCAATTATGATCGGCGTCATTACGCTGATATTCGTTCAGTAGCGGACGAAAGAAATCGGAATTCTCCGTGCTATCGGCGCGTCCAAGAAAAATGTCTCCGGTTTGTTTAACGCAGAAACGGTAATTATCGGATTTTCTTCGGGACTGCTCGGCGTTCTTATCACCTATCTGTTATGTATCCCGGTCAACCTGATACTGCATCATCTGACCGGCATCGGAAACCTGAGCGCGTATCTGCCTGTTCCTGCAGCCCTTGTCCTGATTCTGATCAGCGTTGTACTAATGCTCTTTGCCGGCATTATTCCGTCAAAAAGTGCCGCTAAGAAAGATCCTGTTGTGGCTTTGCGCTCGGAGTAATAGCCGTTTAAGTGATATTATAATTCTGACAAGTAAGTAAAACATAGAGGTCAAATGTTTCCGGTTACCCTGTTTCCAAAATGGGATAACTGTAAAAAGCGCCTTCCGGAGTTCGTAGTGACTTTTGGAAGGCGTTCACTTATGTATAAATGATTTCGTTAAATACAATCTCTTTCGAGCAGCTATATCGTTATTTATTCTCGCTTTCAGCTGCAAATAAATTATGCGGAACTTGGCGAGGTCATAGGTGACTATCTTTTTACGAACAACTTTTCGTGTTTGTGTTGACACACGGTGTTTCGTGTGGTATAATAGTTATACGAACGGTATTTCGTATCAGCGTTCAATGCGCAGCACGAACAAACTTTCATGCCGACAAAAAATGCGAAAAAGTGTTTGTGTTCATGAAAAAATTAAGAAAGAGGTGTCCTATGGTATTCAAAGACAAACTGAAAGAAAAGCGACTGGAATCGGGACTGACTCAGGCCGAGCTTGCAAAAAAAGTCGGTGTAACCACTCGAACTATCCAGAATTATGAACTCGGCAACAGAAAACCGGCAAACATGGAAGTCGTTCAGAGGATCGCAGAGGCTCTCGGCACTACCACTGAATACCTGCTCGGAAGCAGCGGCATTTACGCGGTTGAAGCTCATGAAAAGGGCGGCTCAAAAGCAGCTCGTGACATTGATGAGCTTGTCAGCGAAGTAACCGGTATGTTCGCCGGAGGCAAGTTAAGCGAAGAAGCCCTGGAAGGCGCAATGAAAGCGCTTAACGACGCCTATTGGATCGCCAAAGAAAAAAACAGGAAATATTCGTCGAAAAAACGACGCAAAGAAGTACCGCAGGATTGAGTCCGTATTTTAGAATGTATACATTCTATGATGATTCCTCACGAACGGAGGCAGAGTGATGAGTGCTGAATATCTTTCGAAAGTCGGCAGCGATCTTGTTAAACGCTGCGGCACACGTGATCCTTTTCGCATAGCGCGTGAGCTTGGCATAGAGGTCTTGTTTTGCGATGACTTCGGCTCTCTCAAGGGTATGTACCGTGTAATCAAGCGCAATCGTTTCATTTTTATCAACAAGGATTTAAGTGAGCGAATGCAGAAAATCGTCTGCGCCCACGAGCTCGGACACGACAGGCTGCATCGCAATCTTGCCAAAGGAAACGCCCTGCAAGAGTTTATTCTTTACGACATGACAACAAAGCCCGAATACGAGGCAAACATTGTTGCGGCAGAAATCCTTCTTGACAGCGATCAGCTGCTTGAATACATCCGAGAATACGGATATACCTCGGAACAAATTGCACGAGCTATGAATACGGATATTAACTTGGTTGCATTGAAAATCGCACATCTGGCTGAAACCGGATATAACCTTCGCCGGATTGATTATCGAAGTAACTTTTTAAAATGATGGAGGTTAAATATGAGCAGAAAATTAGTTGCGTATTTCTCCGCAAGCGGAGTAACCGCAAAAGTTGCAGAAACTTTATCTGAGGCTATCGACGCCGACCTTTATGAGATTACACCGGAAACGCCCTACACAAAAGAGGATCTGAATTGGAGGAATAAGCAGTCTCGCAGCACCGTTGAAATGAACGATCCCGCGTCACGTCCCGTCATTGCCGGCAAACGCGACAATATGGAGGACTACGACACAATATTTGTCGGATTTCCGATTTGGTGGTATGTCGCGCCGACAATTATCAATACTTTCCTTGAAAGCTACGACCTGACCGGCAAGACCATAGTTCCCTTTGCAACTTCAGGCGGAAGCGGAATGGGAAAGACAAACGAAAAGCTTCAGCCGAGCTGCAAGGGCGCAAAACTGCTGGAAGGCAAAATATTTAAGCACAGCGTCAGCCGAATCGAGCTGGCGGCATGGGCTAACAGCGTCAAACTATAAGAGAACCGGCTCTGAATCTGAAAAGGAGACGCAAATGAGATTGGCAATCAAAAAGAAAGAATTTATTCAGACAGAACGACTTACGCTGAAGCCATATTCTCAGGCAGATACGGAGAGGTTAACTTATCTCATTACAAATCAGGAAATCACAAGATACTTCATGGTGCCTGATTTTGAAACGACGGATCAGATAGCTGCAGCGGTTGAAAAAATCATCGCCTTCAGCCAAACAGACGACACCCGGCATTTAGAATACGGAATCTATTTGAATGAAATTCTGATTGGATTTATAAACGACTGCGGCGTCGAAGAGGACATGATTGAAATCGGTTATGTCATTGATCCGAATTATCAAGGATACGGTTATGCATCAGAAGCTGTACGTACAGTTATAAACGAACTTAAAGAGATGGGGTTTAAAAAAATAACTGCCGGTTATTTTTCAGAAAACACAGCAAGCCGCAAAGTAATGGAAAAATGTGGCATGAAGAAAAGCGCTCTCGTCGAAGAGGAAGAATACCGCGGTTTGCTGCATAAATGCTTCTTTTATGAAATATGCTTCTAAGCAAATTCCGGACAAACGGCTGACTAAAATTCAACTTCATATTAAATATGGCGGTGTGGAAATTGTCATTTGCAGAAAAGGAAAAGATTAAATGATTGTTTTAATAACAGGTGCTTCACATACAGGAAAAACGGTTCTTGCTCAAAAACTGCTCGAACAATATAAATATCCGTATTTATCAATAGATCATCTGAAAATGGGCTTAATTCGCAGCGGTTACACTAAACTTACGCCAGAAGATGATAACGAGCTTACAGATTATTTGTGGCCAATTATTCGAGAAATAATTAAAACCGTCGTAGAGAACAAGCAAAATCTTATTATCGAAGGCTGCTATATTCCTTTTGATTGGTCGAAGGAATTTGAAAAGGATTATCTTGAACATATCAAATACTACTGCCTTGTAATGAGTGAAAACTATATAAAAAATAACTTTGCAGACATAAAAAAGTATGCGAGCGCCGTAGAAAATCGCTTGGATGATGAATGTTGTACTATGGAAAGCGTTTTAGAAGATAATGCGCGTTATTTAGAACTTGCTCAAAAGTACGATGTAAATTACGTGCTGATTGATAATAAATATGAAATAAACATTGATTTGGAGAAATCACGGTGTCAATAAGGGAAAACGGAATTTTGAAATGATTATCAGAAAATATCAATCGACGGATTGCAAAGAATTGGCAGAACTTTTTTATAATACGGTTCATACGGTAAATGCAAAAGATTACACAAAAGCACAATTAGACGTATGGGCGACGGGACAGGCCGATTTGACAAAATGGGATAAGTCATTTCAAGAGCATTTCAGTATTGTTGCAGTTGAAGCCGGTATTATTGTAGGATTTGGCGATATAGATAAAACAGGCTATCTCGACCGCTTATTTGTACATTCGAATTATCAAGGAAAAGGAATTGCTTCCGCTATATGCGATCGGTTGGAGTCGGCAATTCAAGGGAACATTGTTACTCATGCTTCTGTTACGGCAAGACCTTTTTTTGAAAAAAGGGGATATAAAGTTGTTAAAGAACAGCAAGCAGAGCGGCAAGGAATTTTTCTTACGAATTTTGTTATTATAAAGGAGCGATAAATCCTAATTTCCCGCATTGATACATTACACCGTAAGGAGGGCTGCCGAAGCATGAAGCAAAAAACGTATATCTCAATCGACCTCAAGAGCTTCTACGCTTCGGTTGAATGCCGAGAACGCGGACTTGATCCGATGGACACAAACCTCGTTGTTGCAGACGAGAGCCGTACGGATAAGACCATCTGCCTTGCCGTCACGCCGTCACTTAAAAGCTATGGCATCTCCGGACGCGGACGGCTCTTTGAGGTCAAACAACGTGTGAGAGAAGCGAATGCCGGAAGGCGATGCTGTGCACCGGGACGGAGGCTGGAAGGCTCGTCACAATTCTTCTCCGAGCTGCAGGCCAATCCTTCTCTTGCGATTGACTTTATCATCGCGCCTCCGAGAATGGCATATTACATGGAGTACAGCACGAGAATTTATGAAATCTACATGAAATACATCGCCCCGGAGGACATAGTTGTCTATTCCATCGACGAGGTGTTCATGGATGTGACCGATTATCTGAATACCTATAAGCTCTCTCCCCACGACCTTGCCATGAAGATCATTCTGGATATCATTAAGACCACCGGAATCACAGCAACAGCCGGTATCGGCACAAATCTGTTCCTCTGCAAAGTGGCAATGGACATTGTAGCGAAGCACATACCGGCAGACAAAAACGGTGTGCGAATTTCCGAGCTGGATGAGATGAGTTATCGAAGAACAATGTGGTCTCATAAGCCTCTGACCGATTTCTGGCGAGTGGGACGCGGTTATGCAAAGAAGCTTGAAGACAACGGTATGTTCACAATGGGCGATGTGGCGCGGTGCTCGGTCAAAAATGAAGACTTGCTCTATAAACTCTTCGGAAAGAACGCAGAACTGCTGATTGACCATGCTTGGGGCTGGGAACCGACATCTATTGAAGCAATTAAAGCATACAAACCAAGCACGAACAGCTTAAGCTCAGGACAAGTACTGCAATTTCCTTATGAGGCGGAAAAGGCGAAGCTCGTTCTCAGAGAGATGGCCGATACTCTGTCGCTGGACCTGGCGGACAAAGGACTTGTTACAGGCCAGATTGTCGTAACTGTTGGCTATGATGTTGAAAATCTCACCGATCCCGAGCGGAGAGCAAAATATCACGGGGCAATCGTAAATGACGTCTACGGACGGCAGATACCAAAACACGCTCACGGCACCGCCAACCTTGACGGACACACATCATCTACGAAGAAAATAATGGGTGCTGTGTCAGAACTGTTTGACCGTATCGTTGACACTAACCTTCTCGTACGTCGGCTGAACATCGCCGCAAGCCATGTCCTGCCCGAAACAGACGCGCCGAAGAAGAACAACGGATACGAGCAGCTTGACCTGTTCACCGATTATGCGGCACTGCAGGCCGAACGGGAGCGTGAACAGCGTGAACTTGAGCGTGAAAAGAAAATGCAGAAAGCTATGCTGACAATTAAGAAAAAGTTTGGAAAGAACGCAATACTCAAAGGAATGAACTTTGAAGAAGGAGCTACGGCGAAGGATAGAAATAAGCAAATCGGAGGGCATAAGGCATGACGCTCAAAGACAGGGCAAAAAAATTGAAGCAAGATGTTCCTGCCGTTTTCCTTGCAATGAAAGGCCTTGATACTCCTCTGCTTGCAAAAATTCTTGCCGCCGTTACGGTCGCTTACGCACTGTCTCCTATCAATCTGATCCCGGACTTTGTGCCGGTACTTGGGTATCTGGATGATGTAATTCTTCTTCCGGCGCTGATTGCCCTGACCGTAAAGCTGATTCCGAAAGAAGTATGGGGTCGGTGTCGGGAAATGTCCGAAAACATGTGGGATAACGGAAAGCCGAAAAAATGGTACTTCGCCATGCCTATTGTTATGATCTGGCTGTTGATTATTTGGCTGATTATCAAAGCAATATGGCTATGAGACCAAAATGCGGAGGATAATATGTCCGATAATTACAATGATATAATCAATCTGCCGCACCATATCTCGTCCACCCGTCCTCAGATGTCCATGATGGATCGCGCAGCGCAGTTCTCTTCCTTTGCAGCTCTCGCCGGTTACGACGCGGCTATCAATGAAACCGGGCGTCTAACGGATGAAAGAATCGACCCGGGAGAAGAAACGAAAGCTGTGCTGGATATGAAGCAGCAATACCTCAATAACATTATTGCCGACCGGCCGGAGATCACCGTCACCTACTTTGTGCCTGACGAAAAGAAATCCGGCGGAGCGTATGTAACTGTCACCGGCAACCTGAAATGCATTGAAGAATGCGAACGAATAATGTTTATGACAAACGGAAAGAAGATTCCGATTGACGAGATAACGGATATTCAAAGTAACCGGCTGAAATGGATAAACTTGGATTAAAAGAGCCTCATTTTTACAATGACAAAACCGCCTGCTGCAGATACATACATTCTGCAGCAGGCGGTCGTCCTATAAGTTGTTATATGTTTTTCTTTGGGAATTCAAGTCAAGCGCAAAGTTTAAACGGTTTGTGCTTTTTTAAAATAAAAGACACAAAAAGAGACGTTCAACTTGCCGCGCGAACAGAGATTTTTTCAAAAGCCCTTCCCCGCAAAAATTTAAATACCTATATACGCTCCCGTTTCCACAAGAATCCGCTGAATTTCGCGAACGTCGGCATTCTGAACTGTGGTATTGGATTTGTTGGCAACCGCAGCTGCGACGCCGGCTGCCTCTCCGGTAGTAGCGCAGATTGGCATGATGCGGATGGAGGCCTGTGCTTCGTGGTTAGTCGAGATGCAGCGTCCGCCGACCAAGAGGTTTTCAGCGTCGCAAGCCTTGGGGATAAGCGAACGGTATGGGATTGTGTACCAAGTGCCTTCATCAAAATAGTGGTGGCTGGTTCCGGTTCCTTCGGGATTATGGATATCAATGTCGTAGTTTCCGGCAGCGATGGAATCATCGAACTTGGTGCAGGATATGAGGTCGTCGCCGGTCAGGACGTACTCGCCTTCAAGCATCCGGCTTTCGCGCACACCGATACACGGAGCGGTGTAAATCAGTTTGGCGTTTTCCATACCGGCCAGGTGGTTCACACGGAAGAAATCAAGAATTTCTTTGACCTGGCGTCTGGCCTCCATTTCAGCACGGGTTACATCAAAAGGATCGGTCGGGTTGAGACGTACGATACGGGTAGTATTGAAGTGGAGCACTCCGTCAATAGGATAGTCGAACACGAGAATGTTTTCGCGCGGATTGGTCAAGCGTCCTGACTCGAGCCATTCTTGGTGCAGACGGCGCATTTCCTCTCGATTCTCGGCGAAAGCTTTTTTGTCAACGTTTGCAACACGGAAACAGAGCGTCATCGGCTGACAAAGGTGGTCCGGCTCGCGTCCGAGAACAGTCGATACGCCGCTCATCGCGCAGAGATCCGCGTCTCCGGTGCAATCAATGTACATTTTTCCGTAGAATGTAAGAACGCCTGCCTTTGTGGCAACAGAGACGGAGGTCAGACGCGCGCCGTCACGTTCTACGCCGCAGAGAGTAGCGTGGAACAGCACCTGTACGCCGGCTTCAGTAACCTTACGATCGAGCAGGAGCTTGAGAGGCTCGTCAAGAAATTCTCTGTCAGAGCGTATGTCGCCCGTCTGACGAAGATCATCAACGATTTCGGCCAGGATGCCGCGGCTGAGGTAGTGCCGTGTAACATTTCCATCCTCGTCCTTCAAAGAAGTTGAGTATCGCATAAACGGGTAAACCAAACAGTTGGAGGCCGCCCCGCCCAGAAATCCGGACGCTTCCAGAAGAATAACTCGCTGTCCCTGCCTTGCCGCCGCTATGGCTGCCGCGCATCCGGTAAATCCGCCGCCCAAAACGACAACATCATAATTGGTTTCGTAGTTCATAAGAATTCTCCTTTTCGTTTAAAAATTACTAAATCGGAAAAAATTATCGGTATGATGTTTGGTTTTTATCAGTCCGGAAAAATAAAAACCACCAACTATTCGGCAACTTATATAACCCATAAGTTGAAAAATCACTCAACCGTTGGTTAACAAACGAAAAACAAACGTAATCATCGGCAAA
>JAQXSY010000043.1 GCA_029219205.1 Bacillota bacterium
AAGCATCAGCGACAGGAAATCGTGCAAAATGCATTTAATATGGCAGTAGGTCGAAATCCCAACAGACCTAAAGGAGCCGTATATCATAGCGACAGAGGTTGTCAGTATACCGCAAAGAAAACCAAAGAACTTGTGGAGCAAAACGGTTTTCGTAAAAGTATGTCGAGACCGGGAACACCGAGCGATACTCAACCCATAGAGAGTTTTTGGAAAACGCTCGAATGGGAGATGACTGATATCAGTCATCTCCCATTCGAGGAAGCTTCAAGAAAAATTGTTGAGTATATTGAATTATATTACAATTCAGTAAGATTACATTCGGGAATCAATTATTCAGTACCAAATCAATTTTTCACTCTTCTATCAGTCCGAGGTTCTTGACAATTTTCATAGAAAACAAAAAGTCGCTCTCCTGCGAGAATGGATTTTTGTTTTGTCAAGAGGTAGCAAAAAAAGCCGACGTGAAATTTTGATGTGGACTTGAACCAGCAAAAGGTTGCATCGACAGCGTAGTCATAACATTAAAACTATATCAGGAAAATCAGTCATAAAAACTAAAAGTTGTTCTTTTTTTAAAATATTTTTTGGGGCAAAGTGCTGAATTCCGTAAAATCATACCATTGCAAATGACGGATTTTTATCTTTTTTCTGCTCAAAGCTTCTAGTCGTTCATCGTATTTTTTTTGATAATCATCCGTCTTAATACCAAAAGTATCTTCATTTAACTCAATGACTTTATAACACGGATTATAATTATTGGTTTTGAAATAAGAAAACATATTTTTTTCGACATCAATAATGATCAGCGGGCGCTCACTTTTTTTAGAGCTTTTATCGTAAAGATTGGATTGTAAAAAAATCAGATTTCCGTTTGCGTTTACTGATATTTGATTTAAAAAATTGATATTATCAGTAATGTTTAAAATCAATTCGGGGTTTCGTTTATTTTTTAAAATGGCCAGAAAGCCAAGGTAATTACACATAGAAACTTCTGAAATAGAATAAACACAACAGAGTATATTGGTTTGAGGTATTTCGAGATACTCATCAAAAACATACAGCTGAGAATGATTATCCCAATGAGGCAAAGAGGTAAAGTCGTATTTCCAATCTGTTGTTCTCATAATTATCACCACTTTTTGTTGAATGTTTAAAATTACCTATCACTTTCCAAAAAAACGAATGCGCGGGCTCAGTAAAGAGTGAATAAAAAAGTAAAAATCCCGACCGCATACGCAATCGGGATTTTTGGTGCGAGAAACGGGACTTGAACCCGTACGGTGTGAACCACACGCCCCTCAAACGTGCGCGTCTGCCAGTTCCGCCACTCTCGCTCAACGGTGACTATTATATCATCTTTTCGTTTGTTTGTCAATACTTTTTTTAAAATTTATAATTTAATGCAAAAGTGCATAAATTTCGTTCGCGAAGCGCCGTTTGAAACGGCGCCTTTTTGGATTTGACAAATTTTTATGTTTTTGCAATTTCGGCCTGTTTTCTGCAAATTACTATAAGAATGAAAAAATAAATTTCTGTAATAAAATCACTCCGAGCAGAATTCAAGCGCTTTGTCTGCCGCCGAGGCTGCATCCGGCGTATATGCGTCCGCTCCGATTTCACGGCAGAAGTCTTCCGATACAGGCGCGCCGCCGATCATGATTTTGACGCGGTTTCGTATACCCTCCTTTTCGCACAGGGACACAACGTCTTTCATAACTCCCATTGTGGTCGTCAGCAGCGCGGAGCATCCAATGACGCGGCAGTTCTCCTTTATTGCCGTTTCAACGAACCGCTCGGGCGCAACGTCGACTCCGAGATCTATAACCTCAAGTCCTTTTCCCTCAAGCATAATCTTAACAAGATTTTTTCCGATATCGTGCCGGTCTCCCTTGACTGTCCCGAGACACACTTTTCCTGCGGCGCGCCCTTTTTCAGCTGTCAGGTACGGTCTGAGTATGTCGGTGCCTGCCTTCATCGCTCTTGCGGCAATCATAACTTCCGGAATAAAAATTTCATTGTTTTTGAATTTTTCTCCGACAACCGACATACCGGAAAGAAGGCCGTCGTTTAAAACAGTCTGCGGTTCAATTCCCTCTTCGAGCGCTTTGGGAACAAGAATATTTATTTCTTTAACGCTTCCGCGCTGTAAACAAACAGAAATTTCATCCAGAATCGGCATAAAAGGGTCCTCCGCAAGCTTCATTAATTATTTATTGTCTGATTTTTTTCAGCTGCCTTAAATTGTAACACATAAACTGCCGAAAGTAAAGACAAATTAATATATGCGTCCTCACAATTTTCGAAAAAACAAAGGAATGGTCATCGGAATGGACAGAATAAAGCAAAAAGCATTTAAAATTCCGTCGCCATATGCCGTTTTTCGCGTATTAACCGTATCAATACTGTCTTTGCTCCTTTTTTTGGCGGCATTTTCCGGTATACTTGACTTTGCTGTTTACGACACGTTATCCTGTTTTGCCGACGGAGAGCCCAGGCTTCCCGCCGGAATGACCTGCTATTATGACGACGACCGTGCCGACGTCAGGCTGTTCGGTACGATCCCGGTCAAAAAGCCGGAGGTTAATGTTGTAAAGACACGTAAGCTATATGCGGGCGGAATGGCTTTCGGCGTTCGGATATTTACAAAAGGCGTGCCTGTCGTCGGCATGTCTGCTCTGCCGGGAAGCAAAAAAAATCCGGCGTACGAGGCGGGAATCCGCACAGGCGACGTTATAGTCAACATTGACGGAAAAGAAGTCAACAGCGTTGCCGAAGTGACGTCATATATAAATGAAAGCGAAGGCAAACCGCTTGAATTTACGGTTATTCGCGACGGAAAAACGCTGACATTCAGCGTAACGCCCGTAAGCGATTCGTCAGACGGCGGATACAAAGCCGGAATGTGGATACGCGACAGCACGGCGGGCATCGGAACCGTAACGTTTATTGATCCCGACACGCTCAGATTCGGAGGTCTGGGACACGGTATCTGCGATTCGGATACCGGTATGCTTCTTCCTCTTCTGAAAGGAACGGCTTCGGAGGTTGAAATAAACGGAGCCGTTAAAGGCGTGCCAGGTCTGCCGGGAGAACTCAGAGGCAGTTTTCTTCCCGACAAAACCGGTGCCGTTTACAAAAACGACCGCCGCGGAGTATTCGGAGTTTTTTCAGCGCTTCCGGAAGGTATCGGAGAACCTATGGAGATTGCATTGAAGGACGAAGTAAAAGACGGCGAGGCGTATATTCTTTCAACGGTTAACTCGGAAGGAGTAAAGGCATACCGGGTTGAATTGTCGTCCATATGCCGCAACGGCAGGGAGGACAAAAATTTTGTAATAACAGTGACCGACAAGGCGCTGCTTGACGCAACCGGAGGTATTGTGCGCGGAATGTCGGGCTCGCCGGTTATCCAAAACGGCAAGCTTGTCGGAGCCGTTACGCACGTTTTGGTAAATGATCCTACACAGGGTTACGGCATCTTCATCGAGAATATGCTGGCAGAAGTGGAGAAAAACAAATAACTGTAGTGCTCACTTGTTTTTTACAGGTGAGCATTTACTTTATAGTGCATGAAAAGATAAGAATTTTTCGTTTTTTTGTGTTACAATTACAATATCAGAAAGGATGTGGAAAAATGTATAATGGAATTCAGAAAATTGAAAGCGTAATTGACTATATTGAAACTCATATC
>JAQXSY010000044.1 GCA_029219205.1 Bacillota bacterium
TTCAGGATTTTCAAGCTCCGTTGCAAGCTCTGCGGCGATCGAGCCTATGGTTATACCTGTAATATAATCAAAAAGACTCATTTGCGAGATCTGCTTGGGACCCGAGAGCTTTGCGGAGATAAACAAAAGCACAATCGACGCCGCGGCTGCGAGCGCGGTTTTCAGAATAACCATAAAACACATCCTCCGGGAGGTATATTTGAAAAAAGTATACCCGGCGGAGGAAATTTTATTCTTTCATGCAAAAAAAGAGTTACGAAGGAGGCGGAACAAAGAAATGAAAATTGCGGTAACAGGGTACAGCGGAAGCGGAAAATCGACTCTTGCAAAGCGTCTTTCGGAAGAATTCGGGACGCCGTTACTATACCTTGACAGCGTGAATTTCAAGCCGGGGTGGTAACTGCGCGACCGCACGGTGGCGATTGACTTGGTTAATGAATTCATTAAACACGACTCGTGGGTAATCGACGGCAATTACAAAGGCTTTTATCAGGAGCGCCGTTTGAAAGAAGCCGACTGCATAATTTTTATGAATTTCAACCGGTTCAGCTGTTTTTTCAGAGCTTTTTCACGCTTTCGCCAATACCGGGGAAAAGTGCGCGAAAGCGCAGCAAAGGGCTGCTATGAAAAATTCGACGCGGAATTTGCGCGCTGGATTCTTTTTGAAAGCAGGACGCCTGAGCGCAGGCGCGCTTACAGGGAGATGTGTCAAAAATACCGGGACAAAACCGTAATTATAAAAAATCAGCGCGAACTCTCCGCTTTTACGGAGAATCCGCGCCGCTTTCTTCGGATTTAATCGGCAGACTTATCCAGAACGTACTTCCGATTCCCACCGTGCTCTCGACGCCGTAAGCGCCGCCGAGCATATCCATAACAGTGCGTACTATCGACAGTCCGAGTCCCGAGCCGACCGCCGCGCGCTTGTGGTTTGCGTCGATTTTGTAGTAGCGGTCCCAGATGAGCGGAAGTTTGTCGGGCGCGATGCCCTCGCCGGAATCGGAAACCGAAATCCTTATCTGATTTGTGCCGTCCGTATCGACAATCTCCTGTCTGACTCTGACTGTTTTGTCGTCGCCGGTATAGGTTACCGCGTTGTTGAGCAGATTATAGAACGCCTGAAGAAACCGCGTTTCGTCGGTTAACGTAACCGCCTCGCGGTCATAGCTGAAGGTAATGATATAGCCCTTATGTTCAACTAACTTATTGTAGCGTTCGATTGCGTCCTTTACGGTTTGCGTGACGCGCACCTCTGCCGGATGTATCTGCTGAACGCCGGACTGAAGCTTTGAAATGTCAAGTACGTCGTTTACGAGCGACGTCAGACGTGCGGTCTCGTCCAGTATGACCTGCATATTTTCGGGCGTGTTTTCGCCGGGAATGTCGCGCATGACTTCGCCGTATCCGTTTATAAGCGTGAGAGGCGTGCGTAGATCGTGAGATATGTTGGCGATAAGCTCACGGCGCATATTCTCGACCTTTGAAAGCTCAGACGCGGCGTAACGCAGCGTTTCGGAAAGCTCGGCTATTTCCTTGTATCCTTTTACGCTGAAATCCGCGTCGTACTCTCCGGCGGCGAGCTGCTTCGCCGCGGCGTTTATATCGGCAATCGGCTTTGATATGTGCTTTGACATAACGAACGCGAAAACGAACGCCGCCGCAATGAGTATGCCCGAGATTATGCAGAGCAGTGCGTTCAGCGTTCTTACCGTCGCTCCGACAGGAGAAATGACCGAGTTGAGAATAATAAACAATTCGGCTCCGTCGCTTGTTTTTGTAATAAGCGCGTAAATAATGCTTTCCTCGTCGCTTGGGTCTTCGTTTCCGGAAGAGCTTTCTCCGACCGAATAATAAATGCGCGTGCTTTCATCGTAGCGGTAGCGGCGGAGCACCTTTCCGGAATTGTTCTCGGCGGCGTCGAAGAGCGTAAAAACGCCTATACGGCTCATATTGTGCGACATGCAGTTCGGCTGAGTGTCGAGCGAAAGAATCTCGCGCGCGTTGTTTCTGTCTATCATGAGAAACACACGGACGCAGACATTGTTTTTGCCGGCGATGTCCGCCGCGTCGCTTTCAAAACCGTCGCTGCCGACGCTTTCGGTCAGCTTGACTGCGGCACGGCGTATTTCGGCGGTTTTTATGAGTTTATAGATATCGTCAAGAAATAAAACCTGACAGATCCACAGAGTCGTAAGTATAATTGCCGAAAAAGCCGCCAGGTACCCGAACAGCTTCCATTTTACGCCCACGCGGGGCTTTTTTTTATCAGTTTGTTTCAAATCTGTATCCGACTCCCCGAAGTGTGACTATGAATTTACTGTATTTTCCGAGACTTTTGCGCAGCAGCTTGATATGTGTGTCGAGGGTGCGGTCGTCGCCGTAGAAATCGTAGCCCCAAACCTCTGTTATCAGCTTTTCGCGGGAAAGCGCGATGTTGCGGTTGCGGAGCATATAGAAAAACAGATCGTATTCCTTCGGCGACATATCCACTTTCTTGCCGTCGACATGGACGAAGCGCCCCGTGAAATCGGCAGTCAGTCCCTCAATCTGTACAATTTCCTTTTTCTGTGCGTCTTCTTGCTGCGTTTTTCCGGCACGCTTCATTATCGCGTCGATTCGCAGCATCAGTTCCTTCGGAGAAAACGGCTTTACCATATAGTCGTCCACTCCGAATTCAAACGCGCTTATCTTGTCGTATTCCTCTCCCCGCGCGGAAAGCATAAGTATCGGCGTATCCGAGATTTTGCGTATCTCGCGGCACGCGGAAAAGCCGTCGAGCTCAGGCATCATTATGTCTAAAATTATAATATCAAAGCGCTGCGCCCGGCAAAGCCGGACAGCCTCCATTCCATTTTCGGCCTCGGTTACGGTATGTCCTTCAAATTCCGCGTACTTTCGGACAAGCGCGCGGATCTTCTCCTCGTCGTCGGCTATCAGTATGCTGTACATAAGCTACCTCCGTATGAGCGGTTTATAAAACGCAAAACAGCAAACGGCCGCTTATCGCTGCCGTTTGTTGTTTTGGCGTCGGAACCGCAGTTAAAGTCAGTTGTCGTCTGCTGTTTTTTCCGTCAGCGTCAGGTTTATATCGAGAATTTCGCTGCGTCCGTTGCTGTTCATTCTGGATATCGTTATCTTAACGACGTCTCCGACATTGTAGTCGAGAAGCATCGATTTAATTTCGCTGATGCTTGATACGGTAAGTCCGTCTATGGCGATGATTCTGTCGCCGAGCTGGAAGTCGGGCGAAAGTGAACTGTCGATATATACGCCGTAGCCGCTTATATATTTGCCGTACTTCATAATAATGCGGTAATCGGTCTGCTCGGTTATTTCACAGAGGTTGAATCCGAGTTTGACTCGTCCGGAAATATATCCGTCGGAGATGAGCTGACGCGCGATTTCCATTGCGTTGTCGCTCGGTATCGCAAAGCCGAGACCTTCGATGTCGGTTCCGGAGGATTTTGCATTAACGATGCCGATAAGATTTCCGGCTGTGTCAAACAGGCCGCCGCCCGAGTTTCCGGGGTTTATTGCGGCGTTTGTCTGGAGCAGACGATACTTTTCGCCGTCAATCTCAACTTCACGGTCGAGCGCGGAAATAATTCCGTCGGTTACCGTGCCGCCAAGCTCGCCCAGCGGATTTCCGATTGCAACGACAACCTGACCAACAACAAGCGAAGCGGAGGTTCCTACCGTTGCGGCCCTGAAACTGTCGCCCTCGATCTTTATGACGGCGATATCGGTCTGGCTGTCGCTTCCGACAAGCTCTGCCTCGTATGACGTGCCGTTTGTGAGCTTAACCGTAATTTTGCTTGCGCCGCTTATAACGTGCGCGCAGGTTACGATGTAGCCGGACTGATCGATGATAACGCCGCTTCCGGCTCCCTGAGTTACGTACTGACCGAAGAAGGAGCTTGTCGTGACGGTCTCGGTTGTAACTTCAACGACTGTGTCCGCGCATATCGAAGCGACATACGCAGCCGCGCCGAGATCCTTTATCGCGTCGCCCGTCGGTTTCTCGGAATTTACGTAATTTATGTTTACGGTTCCGCCGCTCTTTATAACGCCGCCGTTTCTTTTTATGGCGTACATGCTGCCGAAATAGCCGGCGACGCCGGAAAGCAGGATTGCGATGCATACCGCGACGGCGACAAATCCCTTCGACGCTCCTTTCTTCTGCTTGCGGTAAATGTTGTTTTCGTTCTGATGGGGCGCGTATGCGGTCTGTCTGTAACTTCCTGTGTCAGGCGAACCAAGCACGACGGTGCGCTGTCCGGACGACGAATAGCTGCCGGGGTTTGTGTTCGTGTTTGCGCTGCATCCGCAGGGTCCGCAGCTTTCTTCTGCGTTTTGAGCGTCTGCGTCATCGGCGCGGTTATCGGAGGCCGTTTCGACGGCCGGAGTATCGGCGTTAAGCTGTGCGGTTTCGGGCTGAGCGGACGCCGTGCTTTTTTCTTCGTTTTCGTTTGTTTCGTTTATGTTGTTAAGATCGTTCATATATACTGTCCTTTCGTAGTAATACATGTCTTCTTTACATTTTCAATTATATCCGCATAATGTGACGGTTATATGATGGTTTTTCAAATATTTATTGAAAAATCAAAGAATTTCAAACGTTTTATTGAAAAGAAAGAAGCGCTGTGATATAATGAACACATAAAACCTTAATAGAAATTATTAAAATTTCGGAGGAAAAAATGACATTTCTTCACGATTTATTCCCGGGCGGAAAAAAGTATGCGGTCACAATGAGCTATGACGACACTTCGCTTGAGCTGAACGAAAAGCTAATCGGAATATTCAACAAATACGGCATAAAAGGCACGTTCCATCTCAACGGATGCGTACTTGAGTCGCAGAATCCGGACATCGGACATTTTCGTGAAGTCTACTTCGGACATGAGATTTCGTGTCACACTTATTCGCATCCTCTGATAGGCAAAATGCCGCGCGAGTCGATTTTGGAAGAAATACTCCGCGACCGACTCATGCTTGAAAAATATGCCGGGTATCCGGTGCGCGGAATGTCGTATCCGTGCGGCTCCATACCCGAGAAGTATCTGGATGTACTTAGAGCGTGCGGAATTGAATATTCGCGCACAAACAACAAGGCAGGCGGTTTATTTACACTTCCGGACGATTTTCTGCACTGGACTGCAACCTGCCACCACAGCGGCGGAATAAACAATCAGCTTGAAAAGCTGCTCGGCGACGCGAACGGACCGCGCCTGCTCTATATCTGGGGACACGCGCACGAGTTTCCGCGCACGGCGATAACCTTTGAGACGATTGAGAATTTCTGCCGCGCCGCCGCAGAGCATTCGGACAAAATCTGGTTTGCGACAAATATCGAAATAAAGGATTACATTGACGCACAGCACAGCGTCCGCTATTCGCTCGACGGATCAGCGGCGTACAATCCGTCGTGTATAAGCGTATGGGCGACAAGAGGCGGAAAAGCCGTAGAGATAAAGCCCGGGATGAATGTGTTTGAAAACTGACTTAATTTTAAATTCAGATTAAAATATTTTGGAGGCCAAAATGACATTTCTTAACGATTTATTTCCGGGCGGAAAAAAATATGCAATCACAATGAGCTATGACGACACTTCGCTTGATCTAAACGAAAAGCTAATCGGAATATTCAACAAATACGGCATAAAAGGCACGTTCCATCTCAACGGATGCGGACTTGAGTCGAAGGATTTGGATATCGGACATTTCCGTGAGGTTTACTTCGGACACGAGATTTCGTGCCACACCTATACGCATCCCCGATTCGGCAATATGCCGCGCGAGTCGATTTTGGACGAAATACTCCGCGACCGACTCATACTTGAAAAAATCGCGGGATATCCGGTACGCGGAATGTCGTACCCGTTCGGATCCGTGCCCGAGAAGTACCTGGAGGTGCTGAAATCGTGCGGAATAGAATATTCGCGAACAACGGGCGATCACGGAGGGTTTTACCTGCCGGACGATTTTCTGCACTGGGGCGCAACCTGCCACCACAGCGGCGGAATAAACGAACTGCTTGAGAAGCTGATCGGCGATGCGAACGGACCGCGCCTGCTCTATATCTGGGGACACGCGCACGAACTTCCGCGCACGGCGATAACCTTTGAGACGATTGAGAATTTCTGCCGTGCCGCCGCAGAGCATTCGGACAAAATCTGGTTTGCGACAAATATTGAAATAAAGGACTACGTTGACGCACAGCACAGCGTCCGCTATTCGCTCGACGGATCATCGGCGTACAACCCGTCCCGTATAAGCGTATGGGCGACGAGGGGCGGAAAAGCTGTTGAGATAAAGCCGGGAATGAATGTGTTTGAAAACTGACCTTATTAAAATAATGATAAAAAAGCTTATTCGGGCGATTATACCGGCGGTAATTTTTGCGGCGCTGTTTTCGGGCTCCGTTTCGGCGGAAGCAGAGGAATTGACGAAATAAATGTGCCTATAAAAGGACGGACGGAAGAATTCCGACGAACGTATTCGACAAAAACGAGACGACCTATGCGCTTTTTGAACCGGGCGACGGGCTGACCGTAAAATCGCCGGACGGCGGGATTGCATCGGTCTGTATCGTATTCGACCGTCCGTGCTCCGACTGGAGCCTGATTATCGACGGAGAAAAGTATGAATCTCCGAAAAACGGGTTTCTTCACGAATTTGTTGACATAATATCGGTTTCCGGGAACCTTGCCGACGAAATTACCGTCTTATCCGGCAGTCAGAAGATGCAGATAGGAGAAATCTGTATTTTCGGAGAGGGACAGACGCCGGATTATGTCCAAAAATGGAAGTCGTGCCACGGCAGGCGGATCTTTTGCTTTTTTTACTTACTCGGACGATGAGCATCTGTTTTTTGCCGGTATAATTCCGTATTTTGCCGCCGAAAAGGGATTTAACGTGCAGGTCGTATACTTTACGAATCCATGGCTGACGCACGACCGTGCGCACGAACTGCTTAACGGTCTCTGGACTGCGGGACTTAGAAACTACCCGGTTTTAGGCAGTCTGCCGGACCTTTATTCGGAGTCTCTCGACGGCGCGCGGAGAGCATTCGAGGGGCAGGACTTTACCGAATAGGACGTTATCGGCATACAGACGGAGCTGATACGTCGTTTCAGACCGCTTGTCGCCGTAAGCCACGACGTAAACGGCGAATACGGACACGGACGAAAGCGGCTTCAGACACGCGATGATCGTAATTGCGGCGGCTGCGTCGGTTTTTGTTGCGGCGGTGATTGTGGTTTACGGGTTGAAACGCCGGTGACAATTATATACTATGGAGGCCAGAAATGGGAAATTATAACGGCATTACGATAATAATTCCGTCGCTTAACCCCGACGAGAAACTTGTCCCCGTTGTTGAGGGACTGATTGCGAGGGGATTTAACGATATAATTATCGTAAACGACGGAAGCAGCGCGGAGCATGTCGGATTTTTCCCGGATACAGGCAAGTATCCGGAATGTACGATTCTTCTGCACGAGGTCAACCGTGGAAAAGGCGCCGCGCTGAAGACAGCGTTCAAATATGTAATCGATAACCGAAGCGATTGTATCGGTGTGGTCACGGTCGACGGGGACGGACAGCACCGGGCGGAGGACGTGTGCGCCTGCGCGGAAAAGCTGAAAGCGTTTCCGGATACGCTGATACTCGGCGTGCGTGATTTTTCACAAAAGGACGTTCCGCGCCGGAGCCGGATAGGAAACCGCATAACATCTTTTGTATTCCGTTTCGGCTGCGGCTTGAAAATATCCGACACTCAGACTGGACTGAGGGCGATTCCGTCGGCGTGCCTTCCCGGATTTTTGAAGATCAAGGGAGACCGGTTTGAGTACGAAACGAATATGCTGCTTGAACTGAGGGTGACCGGAACGCCGTACATGGAGCAGAAAATCAGCACAGTATATATTGAAGAAAATAAGACCTCGCACTTTCATCCGCTGCGCGATTCGTGGCGTATATATAAGCTGATTTTAGCTTTTATGCTCAGCTCGCTTTCCGCGGCGCTGATTGACCTTGCGGTTTTCTATGTGATGTCCGTGATACTTGTAAACAAAACCGCGCATAGTGTAATTATTTCGACTGTTGCCGCAAGGGTCATATCCTCGGCCTATAACTATGCGGTAAATAAAAAGCTTGTTTTCGGTGTGGGAAAGAACACGCCGCAGACGATTGTCAGATACTATATTCTTGTTATAGGTATAATGGCCGCGTCGGCGGGAAGCGTGCAGTTTATCTCTATGGCGCTTTCGAACAGCGTGCCGGAGCTGCTGACTTTGATTAAATTTATTGTTGATACGGCGCTTTTCCTTTTCTCTTTTACTATTCAGCGCGAATGGGTTTTCAAAAAGAGCCGATAATTGTTAATTTCAGATTAATAGGTAAGAAAACATATGGAAAAAATTGAAAGAACGAACGGGACTGAAACGCCTGTGCGCAGGCGCGCTGCATCGCGTCCGAAAATGAAACCGCCGCAGACGTCTTCGGAGCAGCGTCCGGAAACGTCCGACAAAACCGTGCAGACGGAGCAGACGGTTTTGCGCCGTGAGGAGGCTGTGCAGAGGAAGCAGCCGCAGACTCGTCCGTACACGGAACAGCCGCAAGCACGCTCGGATGCGGAACAGCCGCAAAGGCGGCAGGTACAGGCACTGTCAGGCGCGGAACAGCCGCAAAGACAGCGGACGCAGGAACGCCCGTACACGGAACAGCCGCAAAGGCAGCAGCCTCAGACACGTCCGAATGCGGAACAACAACAGAGACAACGGACGCAGGCAAATAAGCCTCAGCCGCAGAGTAACAGTCAAGCAAACTGTGCTCCGTCGGCTCGGGGCGCAAGCGCACGTACAACTTCCAGGACTACGCGGAGCGGACGTGAAAAACATCTGACGGCAAAGACCGTTATCGGAAGAATTTTTATTGTGATTCTTGCGGCGCTGCTGTTTTTTGTCGGCTCGGTGTTTGCGTTGTGCAGTACAATCGCGCACGGACCAAGTACGACAATACGCAATATGCTTGTGCTTTCCGCAAAGCAGGCAAGCGCGACCAAATGGGTGCCGGAACTGTTTTTGCCGAAGGAAGTCGTTGAAGAGATACTGGCGCTGAGCAAGGTAATAACCGTTGACGAAATTGATATAGACGATTACGGAAAGGACAGCGCCGATACCCAGCCGGGCGGCGATCCCGTACCTGTGGCTGACGAATGGGAGGGATACCCTGACGGCATACGCCTTGAAATGATCAGCGGTTCGACGTATAAGGCGTATTTGCTCATCGTTAAGGATCCGTCGCGCGTGATAGTCGGAATTTCCGGAAATTACGGCACGGCAAAATACGGAGAGCGTATATTCACAATCGTACAGAAATACAATGCGGTTGCTGCAATAAACGGCGGAGAGTTCCCGGACGACGGCACCGGAACCGGAGCAACTCCGACCGGGCTCACCTATTCCGAGGGCGAATGCGTCTGGAACGACGGCGCAAAGCGTACTTTTATGGGCTTTGACTCGGACAACAAGCTGATTGTGACCGAAGAAATGACAAAAACGGAAGCAGACGAACTCGGCATACGTGACGCTGTCAGCTTCCAGCGCAACAACGTGCTTATAACAAATTCCGACGGAAAAGTCAAGCTTTTCTATACCGACGGGGACAACGGTACCGCACAGCGCACTGCGATCGGACAGCGCGCGGACGGAGCGGTGCTGCTGCTTGTGACCGACGGCAGAAGCGCTTCCAGTCTCGGAGCGACGCATAACGACGTTATAGATATAATGGTGTCGTACGGAGCGGTTACGGCGGGAATGCTCGACGGCGGGTCGTCCTCAATGATGTATTACGAGAAATACTGGGAAAAATACGACGTCGACGAGAGCACGCTCGACGAATATCAGCGTCAGGGTCTTGTCAATAAATATAAGGCGTTCACGAGACCGCGCCGTATTCCGACGTATTTCGTCGTTAAGTGAGAGGGGAAGTCTATGGGCAGCAAAATAAAAGCAAAAAAGGGCTTTCCGTACTTTTATGTAATACTCGGCGCCGTTCTGCTTGTCGGCATTATTGCCGAAGCGATTGCGCTGAATCAGCTTAAGGGTTTTCTCGCGGACTATGAGCACAGTCTCAGCAAATATGTTGCGGATGAGGTTTATGAAGAATATTTTATGCATCCGGACTACGAAAAGCTGATTGAAATAAGCGGCTGCGAAATATCGCCCGCAGAGTCAAAGGAATCTTTGGCAGAGTTTATAAAAAACGAAGTCGGAGGCGAACAGCTGGTTTACAAAACCGTTTCCGACGGAATCGCAATTGATACCGTAAAGTATAATGTCCGCGCCGGAAGCAAGAAGATTGCGGAATTTACGCTGAAAAAGACCGGTGAAAAGAGCCGGTACGGCAACGATCTTTTTGCGCTCGATACGATAAAACTGGTTTATAAGGTGCCGTCGCTGTCGGTCAGCGTAAAGGCGCCGGCAGACTGTACCGTAAAAATAAACGGTTATACGCTCGGAGCGGAGCAGGTTGTTGCGACGGAGAAGACATCGTCCTGCGACCATATGCCGGAGGGCGTCGCCGGGCTTACCTACAATACCTACACGCTGACCGGTCTGATAAACGAGCCCGAGGTCACGGTTACCGACCGTAACGGCAAGGCGAACGTCGTTGAAAAGGAAGACGACGGAGTTTACAGCGCAAAGCTTAATTACAGCGAAGAGCTCGCCTCGGCGTACAGGGAACAGATTTCGGACGCGGCGCAGAAATACGCCGCTTATATGCAAAGCGACGGGAGATTTTCCGCGTTCAGTCAGTACTTCGATCCGGACAGTACGCTCTATACGCAGATCAAAAATGCGGAAATATACTTTGTGTGGCCGCACGACGGATACAGCATCGAGGACGTAAACGTCAGGGATTTCTACGCCTACGACGACAACACCTTCTCGTGCCGCGTCTCGCTTACGCACGTTCTGCACAAAAAGGGCTCCGAGGATTACCGCGACTATATCGACATGACCTTTTATCTCAGAAACGTAAACGGCTCGTACCTTATATACGACCGGGAAAATCACTGAAAACACATACGGACAAAATCCGCGGACGCCGTCTGCGGATTTTTATATTGCGGCGAGCCGTTTTGAGCGGTTTTTCGCTTTCAGATATTGTGTTTTCAAAAAAAAAGTGTTAAAATAAGATAGCGTTAAAGCGTTTTTGTTTTCCGGATTTCTGCGGAAAACAAGAAAAAAAGAAAAAAATAAAATGAGGTTAAAAAATGAAAATAGGCGCGCAGCTTTATACCGTACATGATTTTACAAAAACGCTCGATGGTTTGGCGGAGTCGCTGAAAAAGGTTGCGGACATCGGATATACAACGGTACAGGTGTCCGGAACCTGCGAATATGATCCCGAATGGCTGGCAGAGGAGCTTAAAAAGAACGGCTTGACCTGTACCATAACCCATACGCCGTTTGCAAAAATGACCGAGAATGTCGAAAAGGTTATCCGCGATCACGACGTTTTCGGATGCGATTATATCGGTATAGGGGGCTTCTTCGGCGGAGTTGACGGGATGCCGGATTTTGTAAAGAATGCGACCCCCATTGCCGAAAAGATGAAGGCGGCGGGAAAGATGTTTATGTACCATAACCACAACTGGGAATACGAGAGCAAATGCGCCGACGGCAGAACTGTTATGGAGAATCTTTCCGACGCGTTTCCTGCGGGCCTTGTCGGATTTACGCTTGACGTATACTGGGCAAAATTCGGCGGATACGATCCTTTGGATGAGATAAAAAGGCTGTCCGGACGTCTCCCCTGCGTTCACCTGAAGGATATGCTTCTTGATGGCGGAGAGAAAAAGATGTCGTGGGTCGGCGGCGGAAATGTTATGGATTTTGAAAAAATCTGTCAGGCGTTTATTGACGCCGGCTCAAAGTACGCTTTTGTTGAACAGGACAACTGCAACGGAGAGGATCCGTTTGACTGCCTTAAAAAGAGCTTTGACTATCTCCGTTCCATCGGACTTAACTGAGCTTTGATTTTTGCCGTTGGATTTTTTGACAAAACGGTGCGCGGCAAATGGTTACGGTTACAAAAATATGCTGAGGACAGCCCAAACGGCTTTAATAAGCGTTTTTTCAAGCGCAATTATAAGCTGAACAGCCTATGCTGAGATTCATTTACGCTCTTCCGATCACATATATTATCCTCCTGCTTGCGGTGATGCCCGTCGTGTGGGGATATCTCTTTGTAAAAATACGAAAGCCGCATTGGCAGATTATGAACGGACTGCTTGCCATAGCCGCTGCCGCCGCCGTCCTCTACGCCACGCTGATATCACGCGAACCGGGGACGTTTTCGGCTTTCCAGAAGCCTTTTGCCAAGCTCGCCGACGCACACGTCCAACCCGAGCTTTACCGCGAGATGCTGATGAATGTCTTTCTCTTCTTTCCCTTCGGTCTGACGCTTTCAAACGCTTTGCCGCGAAAACTTAACCTTTGGGGAAAGATCTCCCTTACCGCGTTTATCGGCTGCGCCCTCAGCTTGGGAATCGAGTACTCCCAGTACCGCTATGCCTTCGGCATGGCGGAGACAGACGATGTGATCTGCAACACGCTTGGAGTGTTTATCGGCTCCTCCTCGCTGCTCATTGCCCACGCTATTGAAAAACAAAAGGAAAGGTCACGGCAAGCCATGACGACTCTGACGCAAACCGAAACACAATTTTTAACGCTTATCAGAGCGGCTGTTTCCGGCGGAAGCTGTCCGGCGGAGAATGTGAATTGGCACGCCGTCTTCTCCCTTGCAAGCGAACAGAAGCTTCTGCCTGTCCTCTTCGAGGCTGCACTGAGGATGCCAGTGACCGAAGATAATTCAGACCTTTTCACAAGTACAAAGCAGAAGGTTATCGGTCAGGTACTTGGTCAGACAATGCGTTCGGAGAAATTTGCCGACCTGTATCGAAAGCTCCGCGCGGAGGGGTTGCATCCCATTGTAGTCAAGGGACAGCTTTGCAGCCGGTTGTATCCGCTGAAAGATTATCGTCTCAGCAGTGACGACGATCTCTACATCACGGAAGACGAATTTTTCGATTGCCACGGGACGCTGCTGGCAAACGGACTGTCTGCCGATACTTCGGAAGAGGAGCTGAAAACGGCAGACGAGGTGACTTACTTAAAAAAAGACGGCTCGCTTCATATTGAGCTGCACCGGCGTTTATTCGATTCAAGCGGGGATGCTGATGATGAGTCGAATCGTTTTTTTGCGGACATCAGCCCTACGGAGATTGACGGATATCTCGCTATGCCGCCCCACCTGCACCTGTTGTATCTGCTTCTGCAT
>JAQXSY010000045.1 GCA_029219205.1 Bacillota bacterium
GAATCGACAATAATATCGTGCAGGCAGTCGCCGTTATCGACCGACTCAAGGCAGTATACTAGAGGTCCGCGCTGAACCGCCGCTCTTCCGCAGTCGTACGACACTCTCGGATCCGCCTCAACAAGATACGGCTTCATCGGGAAATCGACCTCGATCGTATCTCCGTCCGAAACGGGATAATAAGCGTAGCCGTTTTCGGAAATGTTTCCGCTAAAATCGCGGCACCACGACGGAACTCTGAGCGCAAGCGAGGTTTTTTCTCCTTTATATGTAATTCTGACTTTTCCGTCGAAAGGAAATCCCGACTCGACCGAAATATGAGCGCCGCCTATATCGGCTTCGGAAGTAAAATACTGCTGAACGTAAATAACGCCGTCTCCGACCGTATAAGCCGAATCCTGAATTGATGAAACAAACCGCAGCACATTAGGCGGGCAACACGAGCATCCGAACAGCTCAACTCTTTCGACAGACGGTCGGAATTCGCGGACAGGACGGTTATAGCGCTCAAGATCGATCTCCTGCGGGCATGAATAATAAAATTTTCTGCCGTCGAGCGAAATTCCGGCAAGGAAACCGTTGTACATCACGCGCTCAACAATGTCGGCGTAAACGGATTTTACGTCAAGAAGCTCCATTCGGCGTGCGAAAAGCGCAAGCGCAAGGTTTGCGCAGGTTTCTGCGTACGCTCCTTCGTTCGGCAGATCATAAGAGAACGTAAAGCATTCTCCTGCCGCAGCCGAGCCCGTCGCACCGGTTATGTACATCTGAGTGTTTACAATATTGTCAAAAAGAGTTTTGCAGGCTTCCACCAGGCTCGGGTCGTCGTAAAGACGCGCGAGATCGGCCATAGCCGAGTACAGATATTCCGCGCGCACCGCATGTCCAACTGCTTTTTTCTGTTCTCTTACCGGGACGTGCGCCTGTATCTGAGAACAGCCTTCCTTTTCCCGATCCTCTTCGGTGCCGCGCGTCTCAACAAAATATTTCGATAGCTCAAGATAGCGCTTCTCGCCGGTCGCCTCGTACAGTTTGACAAGAGCAAGCTCAATCTCCTCATGTCCGGACGTCAGAAACGCCGCGGATTTTTCTTTTACAAAAATCTTTTCGATCAGGTCTGCGTAACGGCACATAATTTTCAGAAATCTGGTGCGGCCGGTCGCTCTGTAATACTCAACCGCCGCTTCCATAAAATGTCCCGCGCAATAAAGCTCGTGATTTGAGCGGTTTGTGAATCGCTGATCGAGGCATTTTGAGATGTAATAGCTGTTGTAGTATCCGTCGTCAAGCTGATTTTTCTCAATATCGTCAATCATGGATTCAAGCTTTGCTTCAAGCTCCGGATCGCTGTGTTCCGCAAGTACGTACGCCGCCGCTTCCATCCATTTCGCCACGTCGGAATCCCAGAATATGTGCTTCTCCTTGTCCTTATCGCATTTGAGAGCTTCAATTCTGTCAGCAAAGCGATCATATACCTTTTGCATCGTAACTTCCCGGATCAAGTCCTGTTTCTCTTTCCAGAAACCGCCTGTGATTTTTACATTTTCCCACTTTACTCTTTCCATTCTGCTCACCCGTGTCTCAAGAAGAATTTTTATTTTTTTGTAAATAATTGTTGTGTTTTATAACATGTTATAATATAATAAATTTGTTATAATAAATTTGTTTGAGGATTGACGAAATAACGGTCAACCGTATCTGTATATTCCTTTACGATATATAATATCACAATAAACCGGGAATATCAAGAAAATTTTGAATTTGATTTTTTTAAAGGGAACTTTTTACGACATATTTCGTCAAACGGTTAAAAACACGAAAGGGCACGCAGCAAGTCTGCCACTTCTCAACAATGTCATTTTCAGACCTATTTTTTCTTTATTTCTTTTTACCGGTATGTCTGCTGTTTTATTATCTGACAAAGAATATCGAGTGGCGCAATGCGGTCCTGCTCATTTTCTCTCTGATTTTTTACGCATGGGGAGAGCCGGTTTTTGTTCTTCTGATTATTTTCAGTGCGTTCGTCAATTACTGCATTGCAATAGAGGCGGAAAAACGCCGAAACACGAAATCCGGAAAGCTGCTCGTCGCGCTTGCATTAATTTACGATATAGGCGTCCTTGTGCTCTTCAAATACACGGGCTTCATAATTGAAAATATTAACGCGGTCCTTTCGACCGCCATTCCGGTGCCGAAGCTCGGACTTCCTCTCGGCCTCAGCTTTTATACATTTCAGATTATTTCTTACATTCTGGACGTATGGTGGGAAAAGACTGACGCCGAGAAATATTTCAGTGATTTTCTCCTTTACGTATCTCTTTTCCCGAACGTAACCTGCGGACCGATCGTCCGTTATTCAGATATTTCTTCAAGCCTTTCCAACCGCGTTTCAAATGTTTCGGATATCAGCCATGGAATAAGCAGGATTATTGTCGGTTTGGCAAAGAAAGCAATAATCGCCGATTCTCTGGCAAAGATCACAGAAGCATTTCTCGGAGGCGAAATTCCGGGATCAAGCTTTTTGGGATGCTGGTACGGCATCATCATATACTCGCTCCAGATGTACTTTGATTTTTCCGGCTATTCGGACATAGCAATAGGTCTTGCGCGTCTGTTCGGTTTTGAATACCGCGAAAATTTCAATTACCCATTTGTTTCAAAAACCATAACCGAATTCTGGCAGCGCTGGCACATTTCACTCGGCACTTTTTTCAGAGATTATCTGCTCTATGTTCCGATCTTCGGCAGGCAGCGCCGTTTCGGAGGTTTGTTTCTCGTCTGGCTGTTTACCGGTCTTTGGCACGGAGCAAGCTGGAATTATATAATCTGGGGTCTTTACTTCGGTATGTTTATCCTTTTTGAAACTCTGCTCGGAAAAAAGAGACTCAAAAAAATACCGAAACTGTTTTTACATATCTATTCAAAACTTGTAATCGCCGTGGGCTTCGGAATTTTCTACTGCACCGACCTGAGTAAGTTAGGCAAGCTTATGCGCGGACTGACCGGCACGGCGGGACTGCCGTTCTGCGATGAACTTCTGCTTCATTCATTCGCAAACAACATATTCATAATATCCGCGGCGGTAATCCTTTCGACGCCGCTTTTCGAAAAACTCAAAAACAAACTCAGCAAAACCGAATCCGGAACGCTGCTCTGCGGAACTGCGCGAATCGTTTTAAACGCGGCGCTGCTTCTTGTCAGCTCCCTAATTCTCGTCAATGCAACCGACAATCCTTTTTTGTATGTAAGTTTCTGAGGCATGAGTCATAACAATGAAAAAAAATCAAAACCGTATTCCGGTAAAAACGATGATAAGCTTTGTGAATATCGCAGTTATACTTACGGTGTTCGTGTGTATAGCGGCGTCATTTATTATACTTGAACGGCCGAAAGAATCTGAGCTTGAGCGCCGTCCGCTTGCCGAATTTCCGGAGTTTTCATTCAAAAGCCTGCTTTCCGGCGAATATACAAAGGCGGTAAGCAAATATTATAACGACACAATTCCCCACAGAGACTATTTGAAGACGATTTCATCGTCTCTTATGGAGTATTCCGGTCTCCGCATCGACAACTCCAAACTTCACGGAAATATCAGCCAAGTCACAACTTCAGACGATCCGTTTGTCGACGACCCAAGCTGGTGGGGCATAACCGATACGGATAAAACCGTCGATTCGGATCTCGAAACAAATGAACCTTCGACAACGTCCTCCGAAGCCTCCGGCATCGTAACTCAGCCGCCGGAAACAATCGCCGATGAATCGGCCGAAACCACCGTTACCGCCGCCGATACAACATCACCCGAAACGACATCGCCTGAAACAACGTCTAAAGAATCTCAGGATCAGTCCGAAATTGATAAAAACGACGCCGCGATAAGCGGAGGAATACTCGTTTGCGGGAACCGCGGGATGGCGCTTTACGGAGGCAGCTACAACTATGCCAGAGGATATGCCGCGTGCCTTTCGCGATACCGCTCGGATCTTGGCGACAGCGTTAATCTTTACTCTGTAACAATACCGACGGCAGTCGGCTTTTACCTTCCGGAAAAATACTCGTCTTATTCCGCAAATCAATATAAAGATCTTGAATTTCTGCGCGAAATTATCAAAGACGCGCAAGACGCGGCTTTTGTCGATGTATACGGCGCGCTTGCAGATCACACCTTAGAGCCAATATACTCACGCACCGACCATCACTGGGCTCCGCTCGGCGCTTACTACGCGGCGCGTCAGCTTGCCGAAGACGCAGGCGTCCCATTCAGAGGGGATCTTGAAAACGATTACGAAAAGGTTGTAAAAAGCGGATACGTCGGAACGCTTTACAGCTTCTCGAAGGACGCAGCTCTGCTTTGGGATCCCGAAGATTTCGTATACTACAAACCCACAAACACTTACCAGACATACTACTACAATCCCGATTTCGAGAACGGATATCCCGGTCCGCTGTTCTTTAACACAACGCTTTCCAACTCCTATTGCAGCTTTCTCGGGGCGGACAATATAATTGCCAAAATCAAAACCGACGTCGAAAACGGACGAAAGCTTATGGTTATAAAGGACAGCTTCGGCAATGCGATGATACCTTTTCTAACCGGCTCGTTTGAGGAGATATACGTCGTCGATCTGAGATATTTCACGCCAAACGCCATATCGTTTATCAAGTCAAACGGGATAACCGACGTTGCGTTTACGCTCTGTATTCAGGACGTATTCGGAGGCTGGATGAAAAATCTTGAAATTATACGCACACAAAATCCCGAAAGGAGCGCTGATTCTTGAACAAGGACTTCACCTACCCTTTTGACGCCGAATATATAATTTCAAACAAGCGCAGGCTGAAAAAAGAGCTTTTATCAGACGGAAGCGAACGTACAAAAAAGAAAATTGCGGTTCTCGGTGGCTCAACCACCGGCACTCTTATTCCGGTGCTTGAGCTTTTCCTGCTATCCTGCGGAATCGAGCCTGAGTTTTTTGAATCGGATTTCGGAAAATTCCGCGAGGACGCGGTTTTCGGAAATGTCAAGCTCGACTCCTTTGAACCGGATTTCATATATATCCACACCTGCCTTCGGAACATCACTTCGTTCCCTGAGCTGTCGGACACAAAAGAACAAGCCGAACAAAAGCTTGAACATCAGTTTGGACTTTTCAGGGAAATATGGTCCTCGCTGAAAAGCCGCTTCGGATGCGTAATAATTCAAAACAATTTTGAGCTGCCTTCCAACCGTCTTTTGGGCAACCGAGACGCCGTAGACTTTCACGGCAAAGTCAATTTCATTAACCAGCTGAATATAAAGTTTGCAGACTATGCAGCCTCCGCCGACGGTTTTCATATCAACGATATAAACTATCTTTCTTCCGTTTTCGGACTCGACCGCTGGAACGTGCCCTCCGACTGGTACCTGTACAAGCTCTCCCCGTCAACCGGAGCAATCCCGCTTCTATGCCATTCCGTTTCGTCGATTATTAAAGCGGTATGCGGCAAAAACAAAAAGGCCGTCGCGCTCGACCTCGACAATACTCTTTGGGGCGGAACCGTAGGAGACGTTGGACAGGCAGGTATCGAGATCGGACAGGAATCAGCGCAGGGGCAGGCGTTCTATGATTTTCAGAAATACCTTAAGGAGCTTTCAAAAGCCGGAGAGGTGCTAACGGTATGCTCAAAAAACGACGAGAGCAATGCGCTTGACGGACTAAACCACCCGGAAGGCGTTCTCAGACCGTCGGATTTTGCGCTTATAAAGGCAAACTGGGACAGAAAAGATATTAATTTGATTAACACCGCAAACACGCTCGGGCTTTTGCCCGAAAGCTTCGTCTTTATAGACGACAATCCCGCAGAGAGGCTTATCGTCTCGGAAAACATTAAAGGAATAGCCGTGCCGGAAGCGAACGATCCGTCAGGTTATATCGGACTTATTGACAGAGGCGGATATTTTGAATGCGTCGGACTATCGAACGAAGATCTGAAGCGGAGCGAAATGTACCGCGAAAACGCAGAGCGTGCAAAAGCCGAGCATTCATTTTCAGATTATGGGCAGTATCTCGACAGTCTTGAGATGACTGCGGAAATCGGCGATTTTCCAACTGTCTATATCAAAAGAATTGCCCAGCTGATAAACAAAAGCAATCAATTCAATTTGACGACTCTTCGTCTGAGCGAAGACGAGGTTTCGCAAATTTCGGACAGCGACAATTACCTCAGACTGTGCGGAAGGCTTACCGACCGTTTCGGAGACAACGGAGTCGTATCCGTAGTTATCGGGAAAAAGGAAGGTTCCGTTCTCGATATCATTCTTTGGCTTATGAGCTGCCGCGTGCTCAGGCGCGATATGGAATTTGCAATGCTGAACAGTCTCGTCCTCGCGTCAAGGGAAGCCGGAATAAGCAAGATTCGCGGGAAATATATTCCTTCGGCAAAAAATTCCATGGTGAAAGAGCTGTACGGCTCTTTCGGCTTTAAAAAGGTATCGGAGGATTCCGGGGGAACGTCGATATGGGAGCTTGATACCGACAGTTTTATTCCAAAGCCGCTTCACATAAAAATAAAATCATTTTTCTGAAAAGGATAAAGATTATGATAGGTGAAAAAGAAATCTACACTGCTCTGAACAAAATTTTTTCCGATATATTCGACGAAAAAATAACTCTCACGGCCGACACAACAGCGGACGACATTGAAGACTGGGACAGTCTGGAACACATAAATATCATCAACGCCGTAGAAAAGCGTTTTAAAATGAAATTCCGCATGGGTGAAATCTCGTCTATGAAAAATGTCGGAGAAATGGTAAGGATTATTTCGGAAAGAAGCGGACTGTAACCGCAGATTTGCCATTTTTTCTTATGTACACGCCGGGAAGGCTTGATGTTTTTTTCAGTATTAATCTGATAATTATGCAACCGCAGAAAGCGAAGGATGGGACTTTATGCAGATTCAGGAATCCGGGGAGATGTATCTCGAAACAATTTATATTCTATCCCAGAATAAAAACAACGTGCGGGCTATCGACGTCGGAGAATACATGGGATATTCAAAGCCGAGCGTAAGCCGGGCGCTCGGGCTGCTCAAAAACGGCGGCTTCGTTGAAACGGATGAAAACGGCTGTCTTTTGCTGACCGAAGAAGGTTTAAGGCTTGCTGAAAAGACATACGAACGCCACAAGGCGCTGACCGAGTTCTTTATTAGACTCGGCGTCTCACCCGAAACTGCCGCCGCCGACGCCTGCCGTATCGAACATGTCATCAGCGAAGAAACATTTGAGGCGCTGAAACGCCACGCAGGCATAAACAAAAAATAGTTTTTTAAAATAATAAAATAATATTTTTATAAAGAACGGAGCCGTATTCAAACTAACCGAGTAAGGCTCCGTCTTTTACTCCGACTGGATCAAATTCAAACGCCGGGGCAAATATTTACAGTTTGTTCACGGTTTGACTTGTGATACGTGGTAGAATAAGTTGATATATTATGTTTTCGCAATGACAGGAAATTATGAGAGAATATATTGAAATCGGAAAAATTATAAATACGCACGGAGTTGCCGGAATGGTAAAGGCCGACCCGTGGTGCGACACGCCCGGAGCGCTTGCGAAGATCAAAACCGTCTATCGTCTTCGCGGAGGCAGTTTCGAGCCGCTCAGCATCAAGTGCAGCGCGGTTCAGGGACGGTTCGTGCTGCTTCATTTCGAAGGCTTTGAAAGTTTTGACGACGCGGTTTCGATAAAAAATGAAGTTATATACGCCAACCGCGGCGATATTCCTCTGAAAAAGGGCGCAGTATTAATCGACGACCTCAAAGGTCTGCCGGTTATTGATTCCAAAAGCGGCAGAATATACGGAACGCTCAGCGATGTTCTCAATCTCGGCGCCTCCGATATTTATGAAATCAAAACCGAAAACGGAACTGCGATGCTGCCTGCGGTCAAAGAATTCATCGACCGTATCGACCTTGAAAAAGGTATTTTTGTTTCGCCCATACCGGGTTTTTTTGAAGATGAGAATTGATATAATAACACTTTTTCCCGAGTTGTGCGACTATATTTTGTCTGAAAGCATAATCGGACGAGCCCGCACCGCCGGAATTCTCGATATACGGACACATAACATAAGGGACTTTTCTCACAATAAGCACCGCCACGTTGACGATACCCCTTACGGCGGCGGCAAAGGCATGATAATTGCCGCGCCTCCGGTATGCGAATGTTATGACAGCGTTGTTTCGGACCTTTCCGAGAATGAAACCGTACACACTGTCTATATGTCTCCCGCGGGAAGCTTGCTTAATCAAAAAAAAGCGTCGGAGCTTGCATCGTTCAACCGGCTCGTTATTCTGTGCGGTCATTACGAGGGCATTGACGAGCGGGCAGTAAGCGCCATATGCGACGAGGAGATTTCTATCGGAAATTACGTGCTCACCGGAGGAGAGCTGCCGGCGTGCATTCTTGCGGACTGCGTCGGCCGTCTCGTGCCCGGCGTTCTCGCCGCTCCGGAATGCCACGAGATGGAAAGCATCGCCTGCGGCATGCTTGAGTACCCGCAGTATACGCGCCCGGTCGATTTTAATGGCGAACGCGTCCCTGACGTCCTGCTGAACGGCGATCACGCCGCGGTTGAAAAATGGCGTTATCTCGCTGCGCTTGAAAAGACCAGAAGAAAGCGTCCGGATTTATTATGATTAAAAAAAGCAAACCTGTTGCATCGGTAATAATCATGATCCTTGCGACTATGCTCGCAAAGCTGCTTGGAATGCTGCGTTCGGTACTGTTGGCGTCTCACTACGGCACCGGCGACGCAGCGGCTGCGTTTTCTGCGGCGTCTCGTATTCCGCTCTCATTTTTCGACCTCCTTTTCAGCGCCGCAATTCTCGGATGCTTTATTCCCGCATACAACAGCTTCGGCCAGGATAAAAAAGGTGCGTCGCGTTTTGCGTGCTCCTTTCTGACGCTTGTTCTAACAGCCACCGGGATTTTGGCTTTTGCAGGAATCGTTGCGGCAAAGCCGCTGATTTCTTTAATCGCCCCCGGGCTGTCCGCCGGAACTTCCGCTTTGGCCGTCGAACTGCTCAGGATTATGTTCCCGATGGTCATTTTTACCGGCAGTACGTATACTCTTGTCGGCGTTATGCAGTCAAACGGCAGTTTTATTCTGCCGGCAATGATAAGTTCCGTTTCAAACGCAGGAGTTATACTGTATTTTATTTTTTTGGACGAACGTCTCGGCAAGTACGGCATATTCGGCCTTGCCGCAGCGTACCTTGTATCGTGGTTTCTTCAGCTTCTTACTCTTGCAGTTCCGCTTCTCCGTAAAGGATACCGCTTCAGATTCATTTTCGATCTGCATGACAGGCACTTGAAAGACGCCCTCGGCATGTCGCTGCCGGTTATGCTCGGCTCATGGCTCACTCCAATAAGTCTGCTTGCCGGAACATTTTTTTCAACTTTTGCATCCGACAACGGAAACGTTGTTTTTGAATACGCCGTTAATATTTTCACGATGATCGCCGGAATTCTGACATACAGCATCTGCAACTATCTGTTTCCGTCATTGTCGCGCCTTTCCGCCTCAGATAACGACGGAGCGTTTGAAAGCGCGTCAAGAGCCGGCATTGTTTCAACGGCGGCGGTTGTTCTTCCCTTCACCGCGGCGCTGTATACTCTTGGCGGAGAGATCGTTTCGGTGCTGTATATGCGCAACGACTTTTCACCGGCCGACGCAGCCGCAACCGCGTCCGTTTTGGCGCCGATTTCGGTAGCTATGCCAGCATTTGCGGCAATCGAAATTTTCAGCCGGATTTTTTTTGCAAAATCCATGCCCTTAGTCCCGATGTACGCAGCTTTGGCGGGCGCCGCCGCAAACGTGACGGTTTCTTCGATTCTTGTTTTCGGATTCGGTATGGGCATAAGTTCCGTCGGAGCAGCTTACGCAGCCGGCCTTGCCGCCGCGGCTCTGACTCTCATCATATTCTCTTTTTTGAAAATACACGGCATTTATACCCGCGAATTCTTTATGTCGCTGATAAAGCTGATTATTTGCTCAACGGTTTTTACGGCGCTGATTTTGACGATTCATTCGCTTCTGTCAAATATTCCGTATTCATCGGGTATTTTTAAAAATATCGGCGTCGCGTTAATCTCGTTTATTCCGCCGGCGCTCATTTACCTTGTTTTGTTAAAAATTCTCAGGGTACGTTTCCGCTGATTACGGAATATTCTTTATTATTATGAAAGGATGGTTCTGCGTTATATGGATAGAGACGGCAGCAAAAAGAACAAAAAGTCCGATTTTGTCTCAAAAAGCATAATACTTACCGCCTTAACCGCTTTTGTTAATTATATTTACAGCGCCGCTATGCAAAGTCTGACCGGCTTTGTCCTTTCGGGACGTTCGAACGTCGCAAAAGAAAGCAGTCTGATTCGAAAGCTGACCCAAAAAATACAGTTCAGGTCGCGTTTCTCGGTCCCTATAAAGCGTTTTTTCAACAAGGCTTTCGGTGAAAGCCAAATAATAAATGCAGTTTCAGGATATTTCAAATCGCTTCCCGCGGCGGGAATCAGAGTATTCGGAATTTTGGGAGTATCATTCGGATTATATACCGCCGGAGTCTTTGTTATTCTTTCTTTACTCCCGAACGCCCCCGAAACAAACGCGCTCAATCTTTATATCGGCTTGTCCTGCGCGATAATATCGCTTCCTCTCGCGCTTTCAAAAAAAACGATATCCGCATCGATTAAAGAAAGCCGCTTTCTCAGCTTCATTTTTTTCAGAGCGCTCGGGATAAAACCGGAGTACCTTCTCACTCAAAAAAGCCGTCGAGGAAACAGCGCCGCCGCGTTTATCATCGGAACGGTTTTGGGATTATCGACTATCAGTCTGTCGCCGATTATTCCGCTGTCATTGCCGTTCGCCGTATTTCTGGCCGCCGTTATGCTTGCGCAGCCTGAAATCGGACTCGTTTTAGTCGCTCTCCTGATCCCTTTTTTGCCGACGATACCGGTCGCTATGCTGCTCATTTTCACCGCGATCTGCTATTTCTTCAAGCTTATTCAAGGAAAACGTGTTTTTCGGCTTAAACCCGTTGATATTTCGGTCGCAGCGTTTCTGCTTCTTGAACTGCTCGGAGGAATTATATCCGTTAATCCTGCCGCAAGCATCAAGCCCGCGCTGCTTTATGCTTGTCTTATGTCGGCATACTTCCTTTCGGTCAATCTGATGACCTCTTCTTCTTGGATAAAACGATGCGTATACGCCATGTTCTTTTCTGCCGGAATAGTCGCCGCAATCGGCATCTTTGAAAATCATTTTGGAAAAGCACAGATTACCTGGATTGACAGCGAAATGTTTAACGATATCGAAAACAGAGTCGTTTCGACTTTCGGCAACCCGAACGTACTTGCCGAATATCTTATAATGCTGCTTCCGGTTATTTTTTCCGTATTCGTCTGTGCAAAAAGCGGCGTTAAAAAATTCGCTTCACTGTTTCTTTTAATAATTTGCGGAGCCTGCCTCCTTTTCACCTGGTCGCGCGGTGCATGGCTCGGAATTCTGTTCGGTATGCTTATATTCATGCTGCTTTACAGCAGGGCAACGCTGAAAATTCTGTCCTTTTTCGTTCTTTTTATTCCGTTTCTGCCGTTTGTTCTTCCTTCGACTATCGTTGAAAGATTCACCAGCATCGGAAACCTGCGCGATTCGTCAACCTCTTACCGAGTCAACATATGGAAAGGCGTTGTTTCGATGCTCCGTGACAACGTTTTCGGCGGTATAGGAGTTGGAGAAGGAGCATTTTCGGACGTCTATATGAAGTATTCGCTTGCCGGAATTGAATCAGCGCCCCATTCTCATAACCTGTTTCTTCAGATAATTGTTGAATTAGGCATAGCCGCGCTTTTGGTTTTTATATTTGCAATGATTATGTGCACCCGGGAAGTTCTTGTTTTTTACAGATATTCAGAGGACATCCCCCGAAAAACAAAGCTTCTTTCATGCTCGTTCATATGCGGTATCGCCGCCGTAATGCTTCAGGGCATGACAGATTATATATGGTACAATTACCGTGTTTTCTGTATTTTCTGGCTGCTAATCGGTATAGGAACCGCCGTTGCGCGAATAAACGAACGCTCAAAAGAACCGCCGGATCCGAGCGCTCCGTACACGGAAATATCGGTATACCAACAGCAGAACAGATAAGGTCAGAAAGGACTTTGGGCTATGAAAAACAAACGCATACAAACAAATAAATTCAGATTCAATATTATTGACGCGCTGCTCATACTGGTTATAATCGTCGCCGCCGTTTCGCTGAGCTGGATAGTGACTTCCCGCGACGTCGGAAAAGGCAATGACGGAATAAGCGAAATCACATACAAAATCGTTGTAAGAAATATGCGCGAAGAATTCAGAAATCTTGTTTCGGTCGGAGATACTATCATTGACTCTGTCCATCTGTTCACTCTCGGCGAGGTTACAGACGTATCATATTCGGCTTCAAAATATACCGGAACAAACAAAAACACGAGCGAGGTCGTTATAAGCGACTATCCGGAAAGAATTGATATGACGATAACCGTAAGCTCTCCTGCCGAGATTATCGACGGATCATACATGATTGGCGGGCTTGAAATTGCCGTGGGTTCATATCTTAGCTTCAGAGCGCCTGATTTCGTAGCCGAAGGCTACTGCCTTGAGATGGATGTCAATTCCTGACACAAGCTGAGGAGGTCATATGATGAACAGCGAAAAGAAAAAGTTTAAATTCGGACTAATTGATCTTGCAATAATTTTGGCCGTCGCCGCGTGCGCCGTCGGTATCGCCATACGCTTTAATGTCGCAGAAAAATTTTTGGCATCTTCAGATATCAGCGAAGTTGAGATCTCGTTCTATTTACGTGATATTGCGCCGACTTCCGCTTCGGCAGTCATGGTCGGCGACACGGTGTACTGGCAGAACGACGCAATGGGCACAATCAAAAGTATCGAGGTCTATAACGCAGAGGCTATGCTGGAACGATTGGACGGAACTGTTGTCAAAACGGAAAATCCCGAACGCCGAGACGTTCGCGGAATAATCACTGCCAAAGGACGAGTTACGAAGGACGGCTTTATGCTGAACGGAAGCACATATATAGCCGCCGGAAAATCAATCGGCGTAAAAACGATGCATGTTCATGCGGATATCCTTATAACAGGCATAAAAGTCCTCAACTGACCGAGAGCGCAAAACAGTTTTATTAATAATTTTAAAAATATTTTTAAAACTCTTGATTTTACTTTTCTTATCTGATATAATAAAAGCAGTTATATTTTGCTTTGTTTAATAAAAACATACAGACAGGAGCGAAAGCAATGATTTCCCGTAACGTAACATTACAGAACAACGTCGGTCTTCACGCAAGACCTGCAACATTCTTTATTCAGAAAGCAAACTCATACAAAAGCTCTATATGGGTCGAAAAAGAAGACCGCCGTGTGAATGCGAAGAGTCTTCTCGGTGTGCTTTCCCTCGGCATTGTCAAGGGAATGACCATTACCCTTATTGCCGACGGCAACGATGAGACCGAAGCTATTGACGGTCTGACCGAGCTTATTAATTCCGGTTTCAGCGAATAATCGGGCGCTCTTTACTGTATAGCAACGGATGGCGCTGCGCCGGCAGCCCTCAATCAAATATGTCAAAAATGAGCAGACAGCCGGCCTTGACAGCAAGGTGGTTTGTCTGCTCATCCATTAATCGGAATTTATGTCGGATTTATTCAGTTTCCCGAGAACAGAGTTTGCCAGACTCCGTGAAAAAGCAAATAATCTGCCGCTGACGCCCGGAGTTTATCTTATGAAAGATAAATCGGGGCGGGTTATCTATGTCGGTAAATCCCGCGCATTAAAAAACCGTGTGTCACAGTATTTTGCGCCAAACACGTCGCACGGAATAAAAACCGACAGAATGACTTCTTCTGTATTCGACTTCGACGTTATTCTTACGTCGTCGGAAACCGAAGCGCTGAATCTTGAAAACCGGCTTATCAAGCTGCATTCGCCGAAATACAACATCAAACTCAAGGACGACCGGAATTATCCTTATATAAGAATAACGCTTTGCGACGACTACCCGGTCATGTCGGTCGTCAGAAAACGTTCGGACGACAACGCAAAATATTTCGGGCCTTACTCAAGTACCGGCGCGGCATATACGATACTTTCAGCCGTAAGAAAAGCCTTCGGGATTCCGTCGTGCAAAAGAAGCTTTCCGCGCGATATAGGGAAAATCCGGCCGTGTCTGAATATGCAGATCGGACAGTGCTCGGGAGTCTGCACAGGCAAAGTCAGCCAAAAAGAATATAAAGAAGCTTACAGCGACGCCGCGGTTTTGCTTTCAGGCTCGTATTCTTCCGCCGTTTCAGAGCTTAAGAAAAAAATGGAGTACGCGTCAGACAACCTCATGTTTGAAGCTGCCGCGCTCTACCGCGACCGCATTGCCGAGCTGAAGCGTCTATGGGAAAAACAGCGTGTGATCGCTTCTACGGACACCGAACAGGACGTATTTGCGTTTTATAAAGATGAAACCTGCCCGGTTCTTACAATTTTGTATATAAGAAGCGGTATGCTACTTGACAGCGAAAGCATTGCGTTTTCTCCGGAACAGATTGCCGACGAGGATTCGCTTACGTCGCTGTTGTTTGATATATACGTCAAACGTGCTTTCACACCAAAGGAAATACTGCTTGGATTTGATATAGGAAGCGAAAATCTCGATCTGCTGACTTCTCTGCTCAGCGAAAGCGCAGGTTATAAAGTCCGTATACGCACCCCTGAAAGAGGCGACGCAAAGGCTCTGTGCAAAATGGCGCTCGACAATGCGCGGCAGTATTCGTCCGAGTATAAATTACGCTCCGAAAAATCGGACGCAACTCTCGTACGAATAGCTCAGCTGCTTGGACTTGAAGTCGTTCCCGAAAGAATCGAAGCGTATGACATTTCAAATTTCGGAAATGAAAATATAACCGCCGGAAAAATTGCCTGCGTTCACGGAAAATTTGAAAAAAGCGCGTACAGAATGTTCAAAATCACATCAACAGGCGGTCAGAACGATTACGGCGCAATGCGCGAAGCGGTTTCGCGAAGGCTTGCGCACAGTGAAGATATATATCCGGATCTTATTCTGCTGGACGGAGGAAAAGCGCACGTTTCCGTTATTCGTCAGCTGCTCGACGAGCTGCACGTTGAAATTCCGGTATTCGGAATGGTCAAGGACGAACATCACAAGACCAGAGCACTCGTAGGAACCGACGAAGAAATACAAATAATTCACGAACACGCCGTGTTTGTGCTGATTCATACAATTCAGGAAGAAGTACACCGGTATACGATATCCGGAATGCAGCGGGCAAAGCGCAAAACACTTAAAACTTCTGTCCTCGAAAAAATTCCCGGCGTCGGTCCCGCAAAGGCAAAGCTGCTTCTTGCCCGGTTCCGAACTGTTTCCGCAGTAAAAAACGCCTCCGTAAACGAACTGGCGTCGGTGAAAGGCATTTCGTTGCGTGATGCCGAAAATATAACGAAATGGGCGGCCGAAGCCGCAGAAAAACAACCCTGATATTCATTAAAAGGTATATATAAATGAGAATTATCACAGGCACAGCAAAAGGCACACGCCTTGAAACTCTTGACGGAGAAACAACTCGTCCGACTTCAGAACGGACAAAGGAAGCGATATTCAGCACCATACAGTTTGATATAGAAGGCAGAAGCGTTCTCGACCTTTTCGCCGGCTCCGGTCAGCTTGCGCTTGAAGCGCTGAGCCGCGGCGCGTCAAAAGCTCTGCTCTGCGACGCAAATCCCGACGCATTTGAG
>JAQXSY010000046.1 GCA_029219205.1 Bacillota bacterium
CTCTATCCCGCTCCGACGCCGCAAGCATCCCCATTGTTTCAATGACGGCAAATGCTTTTGAGGAGGACGTTAAGAAAACGTTGGCTGCCGGAATGAACGAACATCTTTCAAAACCAATCAACGGAAAGATGCTGATTTCAAAATTATTAAAATACAGAAAACTTGATCAGCATGAAACTTCTGAAAAAATGTAGACGCCGGTCTGCGCTTTTTAAAACGCCGTGATATAGACAAAAGGGGGTTGGGTTCTTTTCATGAAGATCACAAAATTCGTAACATTGTTTATAATTTCCGTCTTTGTGTTCCTTATGCTGAATGCCTGCGGTGACGGTTCGGAATCGGTTCACGAGCCGCTGACGATTATTACAGCTCATAAGGACTACACAGAATTTGAAAAAGAGTTTAAAAAAGCGTATCCGGAAGTGAACCTTAAGTTCATCAGTTACAGCGGACACAATTCGACGTCATATCTCCATCGGATCCTTGAGGCGGGGCAGGCGCCGGATATTTATACCTCAAATGTTCTGCCTGATGCAGAGCTGCAAAAGAAATACCTTATCGATCTTTCGGGGTATGATTTCAGTACGAAATATGCGGTATCCCGCCTGAATGAATGCAGCATCAACGGAGCCATTTACATGCTTCCGTGCAATTATTCCGTGATGGGCATTTACTATAACAAGACGCTTTTTGAAGACCATGGCTGGTCTGTCCCCACTAGCTTTTACGAATTGGAAGAGCTGCTGCCAAAAATCAAAGCGGCCGGGGTTGATGTATCGGCAACGGCTATGGAGCTCACCGGAAGCGGATTTCAATATCTTTTCAACCTCGGTGACACAGTATTTCTCCGAACACCCGAAGGACTTGACTGGGTCGAACAGTTCTTAAACGAAGAGGTTACCGCCGATGCCGCATGGGCAAGCACCATTGAATATATGCAGAAGTGGATCGATCTCGGAATCATCAACGGTAATTGGTATGGCAAAACCACGAAAGAGGCGCTCTCGCACTTTCAGGAAGGAAACACTGCGCTTTTTATTCATGGCGGAATTTTTCGCTTCACACAAAACACGGACGGCAGCGGAGATCAGTACGGACTTATGCCCTGGCTGAGTTTGGACGGCTCCAACAACCGTTATATTACAAATACGGCATGTTACTTTGGTCTGAATGCGGACCTGGAAAAGCCGGGCAACAAGCAAAAGCTGGAAGACGCATTGAAATTCATGGCGTTTATTTCGACTGAGAAGGGACAGAGACTGCTTCCCGGAAACCGACAGCAGCTGCTGCCGCTTATAGACAGCGGAAATGCTGCCGAGGGGGAATACAGAGAGATCATTAATATGCTGAACGCCGGATACAGCGCACCGATTACGTATGCAGGCTGGGAGGATATGGTCGTTCCGATCGGAGCCGAGTGCCTGAAATGGTATGCGGGAAAATCAACCGGAGAACAGGTGATTGCCGCAATGAATCGTGCGGTTCATGATTCAAATGAAAACAAAACTGGTTCATGCGCCGATATTATGGAGGATCTGACGCTTGAGGAAACAGCGCGGCTTGTAGGTCATGCGTTCGCCGAAGCTGCGCAAGCCGACTGTTCGCTGATCTCTCTGGGCGATTACCATGAAGGCAAGGAAAACGATTTTGGAGTAAACGGACGTCTTTTTAAAGGCTCGGTTAACGATGTAATCATCAGTACGGTAAATCCGCTCGGATGGGTGGATACAATAAAGACTTTTACATTAACAGGAGCGGAGATTAAGCAGCTGGCAGATAAGGGCTTCGACCTGTATGACGACGGAAATCCTTTTCCGTATGTGCTGACCGTAACCGGAGATACCGGGATTGATGACAGCAGAAAATATACTGTTGTCATCTGCGGATATACGGATGAGGTAAAGAATAAAGGTGAGATGCAGGATACGAAATTATGCGGCATGGACGCTTTGCGTGATTATTTGACCGAACAGGGCGTTGTTACAAAGGCAAAAATCCTCGGAGCAAATAAATAAACAAATCAGGTTCTCCGATGCCGCAAAACAGAGTTTTTTGAAATATCCGGAGCGGGTATAGAAAAATAAAATAAAAAAGCAGGGTAAACAACTATGAAAGAACAATATCTCGATATAATGGAAAAATCACTTGAAGCGTATACCGACGAGCGTATAAGAGAATACATAGACGACGTAAAACGCAACGGGCTGACCGAGCACGGTTTTTCGCGTCTCGGCGTAAACATCGGAATTCTTATAGCATACGGACGAAAAACAGAGCTCCTTAACACTTTCATTGAGATAATGGATATCTGTTGCGATGAGATACCGAAGCGAAAGGCGCAAAACGATTTTTCCGTGCGTGAGGTATGCTGCTGTATTATGCTTATCGAGAAAAGAAAAATCGTAAGCGAGGAGCTTTTGGAAAAATGGAAACGCCGTATGGCTTCATTTAATCCTTGGGAAATGTATACCGTCGTGGCAAAATCACCTGAAACGCCGGCCGGCAACTGGGCGATGTTTGCGGCCGTCAGTGATTTTGTCAGAGGTGTTTTATGCGGAATAGATACGACTGAATTTGTTGATTGGCAGTTAGCTTCGCAGCTGCCGGCGCTTGACTGCAACGGTATGTATCAGGACGCCCCGCCGATAAAAAATCCTATGGTGTACGATGTTATACCGCGGCAGCTTATGTCTTTTTTGCTGATGTTCGGTTACAGGGGCAAATACGCGGAAAGAATTGAGCAGGCGCTTGACAGTGTTTCGGACCTTGCTCTTAAAATGCAGTCTGTGACGGGCGAATTGCCTTTCGGGGGAAGAAGCAATCAATTTATTCATAATGAGCCCATGTTAATATCGTATTGCGAGCTTGAAGCAACGAGATATGCGCGCAAGGGGAACATGGAAAAAGCGGGTAAGTTTAAGGCGGCGGCAGAGCTTGGCGCAAAAAAGACGCTTGAATACTTGGAATTGAAGCCGATAAGCCATATAAAGAACAGGTACGATATAGAAACACATATCGGCTGCGAACCCTACGGTTATTTCAACAAATATATGATAACCGTAGCCTCCAACATATATATTGCGTATTTGTTTGCCGATGACAGTATCGTTCCCACGGTTTCAGAGGCTGAAAAAGGCGGTTATGTTATCAGCACAAGCGATAATTTTCACAAGACGTTTCTCAACGCCGGCGGATATTTCCTTGAGCTTGATACAAATGCGGATTTGCACTATGATGCAAAAGGACTCGGACGTTTTCATAAAAAGGATTGTTCATCGTTTGTCTGCCTTTCGATGCCGTTTCCGGCGACTCCCAATTATTGCTTAGAGAAAGGTAATCCGAGCGCGATGTCAATATGCTGCTATGCCGAAAACGGAGAAGAGATTTTACTCGGAGCGGAGGCTCAGGCCGAATATTCGCTTTTGGACAGCAAGGCAACGGACGATACCGCGGAGGCAATATTTAACTGCAAGCTTTCCGAAAGTATCACGGTTAAGGAGAAATACAGCTTATCCGAAAACGGTCTGGATATAACGCTTTCAGGCGCCGAAAACATCGGATTTATGCTGCCGGTGTTTGATTTTGACGGCGCAAACAACACCGTTGTTACGGTGAATGAAAAATCGGTTTCAACAAAATATAACGGTTCGGTTTGCACATACAGCTTTAACGGAATTTTATCCGACAATTTCAAATTCTTTTACAATCGGAACGGCAGATACAGAGTTTACAGTCTTAAAGGCGATCATTTACATATAGAAATAAATAATTTGTCGAAATAAAGATACAAAGCAGAGGGAGACTATGGCAGGTTATAAATGCGGTCTTGTGTCGGTTTCTTTCAGAAAACATGAGCCGGAGCAGATAATGTCGGCGGCAAAGGACTCAGGACTTAATTTCATTGAATGGGGCAGCGATGTTCACGCTCCAAAAGACGACATTGAAAAGCTTTATGAAATTGCAGGTTTGCAAAAAAGATACGGTATAACCTGCTGCTCATACGGGACGTATTTTCATATTGGCGCAACGCCTGTTGAAGAGCTTGAGGGATACATAAATGCCGCCGGAATATTGGGCACGGAAATTTTAAGGCTGTGGTGCGGAGAAAAGGATTCGCAGGAATACGATGACAGAGAACGTGAGCGATTGTTTTGTGAATGCATCAAAGCGGCAGAAATTGCAAAAAGCAGCGGCGTTAAGCTTTGTATGGAATGTCATAACGGAACATTCACAAATACCAAGGACTCCGCGCTTGAACTTATGCAAGCCGTAAATTCAAACAGCTTTCGTATGTATTGGCAGCCGAATCAGTACAGAACCGAAGAGGAAAATCTCGAATACGCCTCAGCTTTAGCCGACTATACCGAGCATATCCATGTTTTTAACTGGATCGGAAACCGGCGTCTGGCTTTAAAAGACGGTATCGATATTTGGAAAAAATATCTTATTAATTTTAACGGAGAAAAAACATTGCTTCTTGAATTCATGCCGGACAATAATATTTTGTCCTTGCCGTCTGAAGCAGAAGCGCTCAGAAAGATTACGGAGGTTTGATTATGAAATCGATTTTTTTAGGAAAAGAAACGACGATAAACCGTGTTTATACGACGGAAATTACCGATAAATTAGCGAAAATCGCAGGCTTAAACACAGAGGTTTATACAAGGGAAATGGTGCTGTCCGGAGAGGTTGACACGCGGTTTACCGATTTGATTTTTTCAACATGGGGAATGCCCGTGTTTTCAGATGAAGAAATAAAATCATACTTTCCGAGCCTGAAAGCGGTCTTTTACGCCGCAGGTTCTGTTCAGGCGTTTGCTCGGCCGTTTCTTAACTGCAGCATAAAAGTTATCAGCGCATGGGCGGCTAATGCCGTTCCGGTTGCCGAGTATACGGTTGCCCAGATCATACTTGCAAATAAGGGATTTCATTTGACTTCGCGGCTTGCAAGCACAGGCAGGTATGCCGACGCAAGGAGAGAGTTCGGAAATTTTTCGGGAAATTTCGGAGCAAAAATCGGAATTATCGGGGCGGGAATGATAGGAAAGCTTGTGATAGAAAAGCTTAAAGATTACAGGCTTGAAGCGCTTGTTTTCGATCCGTTTTTGCCGGATGAAAAAGCGGAAGAGCTTGGTGTGAAAAAGGTTTCGCTTGAGAGGATTTTTTCGGAATGCAACGTAATATCCAATCATTTGGCAAACAATCCCCAGACCCGCGGAATGCTCGGAGGCAAGCTCTTTTCATTAATGAAGCCCTACGCTGTTTTTATTAATACCGGAAGAGGCGCTCAGGTATCGGAGAGCGATTTGATAAGCGCCCTGAAGGAAAGACCTGATCTGACAGCCGTTCTTGATGTCACCGAACCGGAGCCTCCGATGCCGGAAAGTGATCTTTATAAGCTTGAAAACTGTATTATAACTCCTCATATAGCCGGAAGCAGCGGCTTTGAGGTTCACAGAATGGCTGAATACATGCTGTCGGAATTTGAGCTTTTTTCTCAAAACAAGCCCTGCCGTTTTGAAGTTACTTTAAAAATGCTCGAGACAATGGCGTAAGCGTCGGAGAATTGATACGCTGATTTTTTTCGCGTCGGGCGGCGGACAAAGCTGTTTTTCCTGCCGATATCAGTTTTGCTTTATGTGAAAAAACCCCCGGAACCTTAGGCTAAATAGTGACAAGTAACTATTTTGCCGCAGAAGAACGGTGTGACCCCAAGGTCACGCCGTTCTTCTGTTTTTCGTAGGTCTTTCATGGATAATGGGTTCCAACACAGCGGGAATCTCTACTTCATCAAGGAAATTGAAGATGATACGGACACGCTGCTGGCGCTTTCCGCTGGACTTGTCCGGTGCGTAAACGAGAATCTTTTTGATGAACTCGTTTACAATCGCTGGTGTCAGCTCTCGGACATCCACATACTTCTCTGTCAGAGCAAGGAAAGCGTCCAGATTGTCCTCCAGTTCTCTCTGCTGGTCAACCCATTCTTCTGTTACTGCAATCTCAAGTTTCAGACGCTCCTGTTCTTCCTCATAGCTTTGCGACATTTTCTGATACCGCTCCTTGCTGAGATTTCCCAGAACAGAGTCCTCATAAATACGTGTAATCAGAACATCCAAGTCAGCAAGACGTTTCTTTGCTTTGGAAATTTTTCGCTGATCCTCCAGGATACTTTTCTCCTGATCTGTGCGACGGCATTGCAGCCATTCTTCCTGAAAACCATCCACATCACTTCGGATATAGTCACAGACAGTTCGGATTCGTTCCAGAACCAGTTCACGGAGTGTATCTTCCCGGATATAGTGGGCTGTACAGGTTCCACGATTGCTTTTGTAGCTGGAACATACATAGTGATCCTGTTTGCCATCAAAGCTCTTCAGGTTGCGAAGTGCAACTTGTTTCCACAGTCCGGGCAGAACCGCAGTTCGGAGAATAACCCCTGCCGATCTGCTTTTGTAGGTCGGCGTTTGTTTTTCCGCAACTCCTGTACCCGATCAAACTGAGCCTGCATGATGATAGCTTCCTGTGTATTCGGAAAAATCGCCATATTTTCCGGATCATTCGCTATCCGCTTTTTCAGCTTGTAGGACTTGGAATAGGTCTTGAAGTTACAGGTACATCCGGTATACTCGATTCTTTCCAGAATACCAACCACAGAATTCTCATTCCAGCGATACGGTTTTTCCGGCAGAGGCTTGCCCTTCTGCTTGGCATACAGAGCCTTGGTCGTAAGCACCTGTTCCTGTTCCAGAATTCTTGCGATCTTGGTCGGCCCCTTGCCATCAATGGTCAAATCGAAGATTCTTCTGATAACAGGAGCAGCTTCCTCGTCGATGATCCAGTGATGCTTGTCCTCAGGAGCGGTACGATAACCATAGGGAGGGCTGCCCAAATGCTTGCCGCTATTGCCTTTCGCCCGCATGACAGAGCGCACCTTTTTACTGGTATCTTTGGCATAGAAGTCATTGAACAGATTCCGGAAAGGCGTAAAATCGTTGTCGCCCTTGGCGCTATCCACGTTGTCATGGATAGCAATGAAGCGAAC
>JAQXSY010000047.1 GCA_029219205.1 Bacillota bacterium
TTGCCGTTCTTGTCGCACTGCTGACAGTTTTTGTTGTGGTTGGAAAGAAGAAGCTCAACCGACGCGCGGCGCGCTTCAACCGCCTTCGGGGAATGAATCGTGATCTCCATACCCTCGCTTACGGGGTAAACGCAGGACGCAACGAGACCTCTCGCGCCGGTTGCCTCAACGAGACAAACGCGGCAGGAGCCGTTTGAGCATTCGCCGTGGTTAAAGGCGCAGAGCGACGGAATCTCATATCCGCACGCCTTAGCCGCTTCGAGGATTGTAAGACCCTCTTCGACCTGATAGGGAACGCCTTCTATTTTTATATTGATTTTAGCCATTTTAATGTATGTCCTCCTGCCTTATTTCTTAACGATAGCTTTGAACTTACATGTTGCGATGCAGGCGCCGCACTTTACGCACTTGGAAGAATCAATCTCAAGCGCGGGCTTCTTTTTGCCCGGAGCAACGTAATCGGAGACGCTGATCGCGCCGGCGGGACAGGATCTCATACACATACCGCAGCCGAAGCAGCTGTCCTTGACGATCTCAAAGCTCATAAGCTGCTTGCAGACCTTTGCCGGACACTTTTTGTCCACGATATGAGCGATATATTCGTCTCTGAAGTGAGACAGAGTCGAAATTACGGGGTTTGCAGAGGTCTGTCCGAGCGCGCAGAGCGAGTTTGTCTTGACGGTTCTGCTGAGCTCCTCAAGCTCGTCGAGATCCTCCATCGTGCCTTCGCCGCGTGTGATCTTTGTAAGTATTTCAAGCATTCTCTTTGTGCCGATACGGCAGGGAGAGCACTTTCCGCAGCTTTCGTCGCAGATAAATTCCATATAGAACTTCGCAACGTCAACCATACAGTTGTCCTCGTCCATGACGATCGCGCCGCCGGAGCCCATCATGGAGCCCTTTGCAACAAGGTTGTCGAAATCGATCGGCTCGTCGAGGAATTCCTCGGTCAGACATCCGCCGGAAGGTCCGCCGGTCTGAATTGCCTTGAATTTCTTTCCGTTGGGGATGCCGCCGCCGATGTCGTATATCAGCTCGCGGAGCGTTGTTCCCATCGGTATCTCGACAAGTCCGACGTTGTTGATCTTGCCGCCGAGCGCAAAGACCTTTGTGCCCTTGGATTTTTCGGTGCCGTATTTTGCAAACTCAGCCGCGCCTTCACGAAGTATGTAGGGTACGCACGCAAGCGTTTCGACGTTGTTTACGATCGTGGGCTTTTCCCACAGACCCTTGACCGCCGGGAACGGAGGACGCGGACGCGGCATGCCGCGCTTGCCTTCGATTGAGTTAAGCAGAGCGGTCTCCTCGCCGCAGACGAACGCGCCCGCACCGAGACGGATATGGCAGTCGAACGAGAAGCCGCTTCCGAGAATGTCATCTCCGAGCAGTCCCTCGGCCTTTGCCTGCTTGATTGCGATGCGGAGCCTGTTTACCGCAACGGGATATTCCGCGCGTACGTAAAAATAACCGTTGTGCGCGCCGATTGCGTAGCCGGCGATAACCATGCCTTCGATAACCGCAAGCGGGTTTCCTTCAAGTATGGAGCGGTCCATGAACGCGCCGGGGTCGCCCTCGTCGCCGTTGCAGACAACGTACTTTTCATCGTTCTGCTGGTTGAGCGCGAACTGCCACTTTCTTCCCGTGGGGAAGCCGCCGCCTCCGCGTCCTCTCAGACCTGCCGCCAGTACTTCGTCTATTACCTCCTGAGGAGTCATCGAGAGCGCTTTTTCAAGTCCGCGGTACGCGCCGTTTCCGAGCGCCTCGTTTATGTCCTCCGGGTTTATCGTACCGCAGCCGTTAAGCGCGATACGGCGCTGTTTCTGATAGAAATTGATATTGTCCTGCTTTGTTACCTTTTCCTTTGTCGCCGGATCAACGAAAAGCAGCCTTTCGACGATTTCTCCGCCGATGATATCCTTTTCGATGATTTCTTCAACGTCCTCAAGCTTAACGAGACGGTAGAGCGTGTCCTCGGGATAGATCTTTACAAACGGCCCCTGAGAGCAGAAGCCGAAGCATCCGACCTTGTTTACGGTTACCTTGTCGGAAAGTCCCTTTTCCTCTACCAATGTCTCAAACTTATGTCTTATCTCGTCCGAATTTGACGAAAGGCAGCCCGTTCCTCCGCAGAGAACGATCGCGCGCTTGCCGTTTTCGCCGGAAAGCTTGGCGTCAAACGCCTTTGTGCAGGCGCAGACCTTTTCGTCAAGGTCTTTTTTTGTTCTGATCATCAGTTGTTTCCTCCCTTTGCGCGGTATTCTTCGATAACGGCGGAAACAGCGTCAACCGTCATTTTGGGGTAGACTTTTCCGTTTATCGTTACTGCAGGCGCAATTCCGCAAGCTCCGATGCAGCGAAGCGCGTCAAGCGTAAACATGCCGTCCTCAGTGGTCTGTCCGGGCTTGATCCCCAGTATTTCGGAAAATTTGTCGATAATCTGCTGCGCGCCCTTTACGTAGCACGCCGTTCCCAGACAGCATCCGATGATGTATTTTCCCTTGGGTTCGAGGGAGAAGAATGAATAGAATGTGACAACGCCGTAAATTTCAGCCACAGAGATACCGGTCTTCTGAGATACGATCTCCTGAACCTCAAGCGGAATGTATCCGTATTCGTTCTGGATGTCGCTCAGAATCATCATTAGCGGTGTCTTTTCGTCCGCGTATCTGTCGCAGATCTCGCAGACGGTCTTTACGCCGTTTTCGCTGATGTGAGCCATAAATGCCCCTCCTTAAAATTTTAACAGCCGCGCCGCGCAGTCTCGTCCATACCGGGCGGCGGGATTTATAATATAAATAATAACTTTAAGCCGACCTTTCTCCGCGCAAAAAAAGACGGGGAAATTTCGACCCCATTTATGGTATCACATCCGGGCGAAAATTGCAATATATACGCGTTATTTTTTTTACGGAAACCGGTTATATTTTTTGTTTTTCAGTAATATTACAGCCTTTTTTCCGTTTTTTTATGCATCGGTTACGCATTTTTGCCGTTTCCCGAAGCGCCGAGCGCCGCCAGCACCTCGTCGAGCTTTTTTATGACCGCGTCCTCGTTTTTCTGCCTCTGAAGCTGCGCCGAAATCCATTCAAGCGCGCGTATGCGGTCCGCGTCCTTTGCCTCCGCCGAAAACGCAATCCCGCAGAATTCTTTCATGATGTTCTTTTCGCTTGCCCTTTTCATTTTTTCTGTTTTTCCTTTCAATATATTATTTGTACGGTATTTTGTTTTTATTCCGTCCTTTTACGATTATAACCCGCGCGGCCGCGTTCTGTCGTCCCCTCTTTTTCCCCAAAAATTACACTTCAATGAAAAAGTTTTCATATTGTTAACAAATATTCCAACGTCTTTTCATCACATAAACCGAGGTTTATGGTATACTGTTACTGTAATCAGGGAATTATATTTTTAAGATTAAAAGCCTGTCAGTCAGGGAGGTATTGTAATTATGTGTATTGAAAAAATGTTCAAAAAAGAGCCCGAGAAAAACAAAGGCCTTGAGATTCTGCTTAAGATATTCCTCGTCGTCGGAATAATCGCCGGCGCGGCCGTTATTCTTAAGCTTGCCTACGAAAAATACAGAAAGAGCGTATGCTGCCTCTGCGGAGACGACTGCTGCTGCTGCGACGATGACGACTGCTGCGACGATCTTCTCGACGAGTGCGAATGCTGCTGCGAAGACGACGGCGACGACGACTGCTGCTGCTGCGGCGACGAAAACAAGCCGGAAGACAACGAATAAAAAGATTTAAAATATAAGTTTTTCATTTTCTTAATTTTTTATCATTTTGCTTTCTTTATTTGTGTATTTTTTTCGCGTCGTTTCCTTTTGAAAAAACGCCGGATTCCGCGGATGACCGTTCCTGCGGAGACGGCGTTTTTTCTGTTGATTTTTTTCTCTATATGTGATAGAATATAGTATATTTTACGATCACACGGAGGAAAACATGGACGTTCTCTATTTTTTTGAGAGCATACGGAATCCCGTGCTCAACTTCATATTCAGATTTTTCTCGATGTTCGGAGAGGAAATCCTGGTTTTGGCGGCGGTGTGCGTCATGGTCTGGTGCGTTGACAAAAACGCCTCCTACCGGCTCGGAATGGTGTTTTTTATCTCCTCGGTGCTCGCGCAGGGAACAAAGATCGCGCTGCGCATCGAGCGTCCCTGGATAATAGATCCCGAGTTTGAGCCTGTTGCCGGCGCAAAAACGACCGCAACCGGCTATTCCTTCCCAAGCGGACATACTCAGTCCGCAACCGCGCTCTACTCCTCCCTTGCCTTTGAGATGAGGCGCAAAAACATAAAATGGGGCATTATCGCCGCGGCGGCGCTTATAGTCGGAGTCGGAGTTTCGCGTATGTACCTCGGCGTTCACACTCCCGCCGACGTTATCGCCGCATTCGTAATGACGCTTGCAATCGCGCTTGCGGTCTACATAATCGATTCAAAAATTACCGTTTCAAACGACCTTTTGATTTCGCTTATACTCGGAGCGGCTTCGGCTGCGCTGCTTGTCTATTCGATTGTGATGATTGAAAACGGCACCGTGCCCTTCGACAACGGCGTCGACTGCTGCAAAACCGCCGGCGCGGGTCTCGGATTTGCCGTTGCGCGTTATATCGAACGCCGCTTTATAAATTACGACGTCAAAACCCCGAAGCTCTGGATGCAGGCCGTTAAGCTCGTTGCCGGAGTTGCGGGCGCGCTCGCCGTTAAGGAAGGGCTCAAGCTCATCCTCGGCACCTCGATCGCCGCGCACACAATCCGCTATTTCGCGCTTGTAATCTTCGGAATCGTTATTTACCCGTTAATTTTTACCGCAATTCTGAAAAAGAACCGAAAGGATAATACATAAAATGGCAAACAACAACGACAAAAAATTTGTTGAGGAAATAACCCCCATGGAAACCGACTTCGCCCAGTGGTATACGGACGTTGTCAAAAAAGCCGACCTTATCGCTTATTCGTCGGTAAAGGGCTGTATGATATACCGTCCGTACGGCTATGCGATCTGGGAAAACATTCAGAAAATTCTCGACGCGCGCTTCAAGGAAACCGGTCATGAAAACGTGTATATGCCGATGTTCATACCCGAAACCCTGCTGAACAAGGAAAAGGATCACGTTGAGGGCTTTGCGCCCGAGGTTGCCTGGGTAACTCACGGCGGAAGCGAGCCGCTCTCCGAGCGTATGTGCGTGCGTCCGACCTCCGAAACGCTCTTCTGCGAGCACTATGCGGACATCATCAAGTCGTGGCGCGATCTGCCGAAGCTCTATAATCAGTGGTGCTCGGTTGTCAGATGGGAAAAAACGACGCGTCCGTTCCTCCGTTCGCGCGAGTTCCTCTGGCAGGAGGGACACACAATGCACGCGACCGCCGAGGAGGCGCGCGAGGAGACCGTGCGCATGCTTAATATTTACGCGGATTTTCACGAGCACGACCTCGCGATACCCGTTATAAAGGGCTGCAAAACCCCCTCCGACAAATTTGCCGGAGCCGAGGACACCTACGCGATTGAAGCGCTTATGCACGACGGAAAGTCGCTCCAGGCAGGCACGTCGCACTATTTCGGCGACGGCTTTGCGCGCGCTTTCGACATTAAATACGCCGACAAAAACAATCAGCTCGTCTACCCCTGCCAGACCTCGTGGGGCGTGTCCACCCGTATGATCGGCGGCATAATCATGACGCACGGCGACAACAGCGGACTTGTGCTTCCGCCCGCCGTCGCTCCGATTCAGGTCGTTATAATCCCGGTTGCACAGCATAAGCCCG
>JAQXSY010000048.1 GCA_029219205.1 Bacillota bacterium
ACAAGGATACGTCGGGGCTGCTTGTTGTTGCAAAAAACGACAAAGCTCATGAATCGCTTGCTTTGCAGATAGCGTCGCACACGTTTGAGCGGTGTTATCATGCAATAGTATGCGGAAAGGTTGCTGCAGACTCCGGCAGAATCGACGCCCCGATTGCCCGTCATCCGGTTGACCGCAAACGCATGGCTGTTGTTCCCGGCGGACGCTGCGCGGCGACAAATTTCCGTGTGCTCGAACGCTTTGACGAAGCGACATATCTTGAACTTAGGCTTGAAACCGGGCGTACTCATCAGATTCGCGTGCATATGGCGCATATAGGGCATCCGGTGCTTGGGGACGAGGTATACGGAGGTCTCCGTACCAAACTCGGACAGAAATACGCCGATGTTCTGGGAGGTCAGTGCCTTCATGCGAAAACGATATCTTTTATACATCCGGAAACGGGAGAGCTTATGCGGTTTGACAGCGAGCTTCCCGATTATTTCAGGTTTATACACTCAAAGCTGATGCCGGCTGAATGACAGACGGCAGGGAAGGAATTCAACCAACAAATGAACGATTTGTCAAAATATCTGATAATGAGCGACCTTGACGGAACATTCACCGGCTCGTCGCAGGAACGTAATATCGAAGCGATTGAGAGGTTTAAGTCAAAGGGCGGACTTTTTTCGTTTTCGTCCGGCCGCTGCCCGGATCAGATGAGATCTGTTTTTCCGCTTTTCGATAAGTTAATAAATTCTCCTGCGCTTCTCTGCAACGGCGGATGCATATACGATCCGGAAAGCGGAGAGTACATTTGCGAGACGGTTACGGACGGAAAGCTCCTCAGGAGCCTGATTAAGGAGGTAAAGCAGAGATATCCGGAAGTCGGCTACGTTTTTTACGAGGGCAGCGACTACAAATTCTATATGAACGCGCCGCTTGAAGACGCTCCGACAGATATATGGCACAAAACGTGTTTTTCCGCGCCTCACGAAATTCTGGTCAAAATAGAAACGCTTGTCGGCGAAATGTTCGGAAAAAAACTGCACTGTATGTATTCGGGCGCAGAGTTTCTTGAAGTGTTCAGCTCGAGATTTTCCAAAGGCGGAATGATTCAGTTTATTAAGGGATGGTACGCCGCAAAGGGACGCCGGATTACCGTGTGCGCCGCAGGAGACTATGGAAACGATATTGATATGCTGATTTCAGCCGACCGCGCTTTTTGTCCTTCCAACGCGCTTTCGGAGGTCAGGGAGATCTGCGAGAAAGTGCTTTGTCACCATAACGACGGAGCTATTGCAGAGCTTGTCGAACTTCTCGAAGCGGAATGAGAGCTCATATCGGAATTGTCAACGAAAGGATTTTTTATATACAATGAAAGAGAAGTTTTATATAACAACTGCGATTGCGTACGCATCAAGCAAGCCGCATATAGGAAACGTTTACGAAATAATTATGACCGACGCAATCGCCCGCTACAAACGTCAGCAGGGATATGACGTGTTCTTTCTTACCGGCGCGGACGAGCACGGGGCAAAAATCGAAAACAAGGCAACGGCCGCCGGAATTTCTCCGAAGGAGTACGTTGACGGAGTAACCGGCGAGATTAAGCGTTTGTGGAATCTTGTCGGCGCGTCCTACGACAAATTTATACGTACAACCGACGATTATCACGAAAAGGCTGTTGCAAATATTTTCAAAAAGCTCTACGATAAGGGCGACATATATCTGTCGGAGTACGAAGGCTGGTACTGCGAACCAGACGAGGCGTTCTTTACGGAAACGCAGGTAAAGAAAAGCGAGAACGGAGAGGTTGTTTGTCCGGACTGCGGCAGACCGCTTCAGCGCACAAAGGAACAGGCGTACTTTTTCCGTATGAGCGCGTATGCGGACAGACTTATGAAATATATAGAGGAGCATCCGGAATTTATTGAGCCGGAGGCGCGCTGCAAGGAAATGGTCAACAATTTCCTCAAGCCCGGTCTTCAGGATCTCTGCGTTTCGCGTACCTCCTTTAAATGGGGTGTACCGGTTTCGTTTAACGAAAAGCACGTTATATATGTATGGATGGACGCGCTTTCAAACTATATAACCGCTCTCGGATACGATCCCTGCGGAGAAAAAACGGCTGAATTTGAAAAATACTGGCCGGCGGACGTTCATGTAATCGGAAAGGACATCATGCGCTTCCACACAATATACTGGCCGATTATTCTTATGGCGCTTGATCTTCCGCTTCCGAAAAAGGTTTTCGGTCATCCGTGGCTCAGCATAGGCGCGGATAAAATGTCAAAATCAAAGGGAAATGTTATTTATGCGGACGAGCTGGCGGACGTTTTCGGAGTTGACGCAGTACGTCAGTACGTTCTTGCCGAGATGCCGTACATGCAGGACGGAAGCATAACATACGAAAACGTAATAACGAGATATAATTCGGATCTTGCGAACAATCTCGGAAATCTTGTCAGCCGTACGCTTGCGATGAACAAGAAATATTTCGGCGGAATCGTTCCGGAAAACGCGCTTCCCGCAGATATTGACGCCGAACTTGCGTCTGCCCGCGAGAATGCGTACCGTGAATACTGCAATAATATGGACACGTATCACGTAGCCGACGCTGTTGAAGCGGTTTTCTCCATGCTTCGCCGCGCAAACAAATATATCGACGAAACCGCTCCGTGGGTTCTTGCGAAGAATGAAGCCGACGCGCCGCGTCTTAAGAGCGTAATATATAATCTGCTTGAAACGATACGCTTCGGAGCATATATGTTAGAGCCTTTTATGCCGGAAACTGCCGGAAGAATATTTGCTCAGCTCGGAGTTTCGGATGAAAACCGTTCTCTTGAGATTGTTCCCGGAACCGCAAACGGAGAGGCGGAAACCCTCTTTATGCGTTTGGATCCGGAAAAGACAATGGAGCTGTTTTCAAAGCCCGTTTTGGAGCAGCAGCCGGCTATACCCGAGCCCGAGCATGAGCCGGAGATAACAATTGATAATTTTGCGGCGCTTGAGCTGAGAGTTGCAAAGGTTCTTGAATGCGAGCCGGTGCCCAAAGCCAAGAAGCTTCTTAAGCTGCAGCTTGATCTTGGATATGAAAAACGTCAGGTTGTTTCTGGAATTGCAAAGTTTTATAAGCCCGAGGAGCTTATCGGCAAAAAAGTTGTGGTTATCGCAAATCTGAAACCCGCGGTGCTTTGCGGAATTGAAAGCAACGGAATGATCCTTGCTTCCGGAGAAGAAAACGTGAAGGTGCTTTTCGCCTCGGACGATGCGCAGCCCGGAGACAGGGTCAGGTAAAATGACGCGTCTGATCGATACGCACGCGCATTACAACGACGAAAAATTTGACGGTCTGCGGGACGAGCTTATCGGATCTCTGCTTGGCGGAGGAACAGAGCTTATAATAAACGCCGGAACGAATCTCGATACGTGCCGTTCCTCCGTTGCGCTTGCAGCAAAATATGACGGAATTTACGCTGCCTGCGGCATACATCCGGAGGATTGCGGAAAATACGGCGATATGGAATTTGTGCTTTCCGAATTGAAAGCTATGCTCGGACATCCTAAGGTTGTTGCGCTCGGCGAGATAGGTCTTGACAATCACTGGGAAGATCCGCCCGCTGATGTACAGAAAAAATGGTTTTATGCGCAGCTTTCGCTGGCGTCGGAGCTTGAAATTCCCGTTATCATACATGACCGAGAGGCTCACGGCGCATGTATGGACGCGGTTAAGGAATTCAAAGGAGTGAAGGGCGTTTTTCACTCGTTTTCAGGAAGCGCCGAAATGGCAAAAGAGCTTGTGAAGCTCGGATTTTATATTTCGTTTTCCGGCACGGTGACGTTTAAAAATGCGTCGCGCGTACTTGAAAGCGCGTCTGCGGTTCCGCTTGACCGGCTGCTTGTCGAAACGGATTGTCCTTATCTTGCGCCGCATCCGTTCAGGGGAAAGCTGAATCATTCCGGGTATATGACGTATACGGCACAGAAGCTGGCAGAAATTAAAGGAGTTCCTTATGACGAGCTTTGCTGCGCGGTAAACGAAAACGCACGGCGTCTATTTCGGCTTTAACTCCGTATGAAAACAGAAAGGAAGCGGATTCTGTAATATTTCGTTGTCTGCGAATCCGCGCTGATAATATGACTATTACTTATGAACATGAAAAATCTCTGTATCTGAATATAACAAACCGTTGTCCCAACAACTGCGAATTTTGCGTAAGAACGCAGGCGGACGGCTTTTACGCCGACAGTCTCTGGCTTGAAAGAGAGCCGTCTTTCGACGAGATAACTGCCGATATCGGAAAGAGAGTCCTTAACAAATACGATTCCGTTGTGTTCTGCGGCTACGGAGAGCCGACCGAGAGAATTGACGATATGCTGAGGGTGTGCAGGTGGATCAGAGAGCAGTCGGAAATAAAAATCCGGGTAAATACGAACGGGCTGAGCGACCTAATAAACAAACGCAGGACTGCGCCGGATTTTAAAGGCCTGTTTGATATTGTTTCGATAAGCCTGAACGCGGCTGATGCGGAGGAATACGATAAGGTTTGCCATTCCGTTTACGGCAGGGAAGCGTTTGATGCAATGCTCAGCTTTGCGGCGGATGTGAAGAATTTTGTTCCGGAGGTTGTGCTGTCGGTTGTTGAAGGCACAATACCTGAAGAGGATATAAAAAAATGCGGATTGATCGCTGAGAAAGCGGGAGTTAAGCTGCGTATAAGAGAGTATATTAAGAACTGAGTTAAGCGCCCTATGGCAGCATTCGGGTTGTTAAACAGATAAACAAAGAAAGGACGCGGTAAACGGATGCCGCTTTTGCAGACCGGTGTCCGTGACTGCACATCTAAAAATGAACATAAGCGAAAATTACACTATGCTCTGCGATTTTTATGAGCTGACAATGGGAAACGGTTACTTTCTTACGGGAAAAAAAGATACGGTCTCATATTTTGACGTTTTTTTCCGTGAAATACCGGACGGCGGAGGATTTGCTATTGCAGCCGGGCTTGAGCAGGTCATAGAATATATAGAAAATCTGAAATTCACCGAACGCGATATCGCGCTGCTTCGGTCGAAGGGATGTTTTGACGAACGCTTTCTCGACTATCTGAGGGAATTCAGATTTACCGGAGACATTTACGCAGTTCCGGAGGGAACGCCTATCTTTCCGGGAGAGCCGATACTGACGGTTCGCGCGCCGACAATACAGGCGCAGTTTATTGAGACGTTCATTTTGCTTACACTGAATCATCAGTCGCTTATCGCGACAAAAGCAAACCGTATAGTCCGTGCGGCAAACGGAAGACCTGTAAGCGAGTTCGGCTCGCGCCGCGCTCAGGGAGTTGCCGGGGCCATACACGGCGCGCGTGCAGCGTATATAGCCGGATGCGCCGGATCGGCGTGTACAATTGCGGAAGAACGCTACGGCGTCCCCGCCGGCGGAACGATGGCGCATTCGTGGGTGCTTATGTTTGACTCGGAATTTGAAGCGTTTGACAAGTACTGCGAGCTTTATCCGGACAACTGTGTGCTGCTTGTCGATACCTATAATGTTCTGAAAAGCGGAGTGCCGAACGCGATAAAGGCGTTTAAAAAACATAACATAAAGAAGTGCGGCATCCGTTTGGATTCCGGAGACCTCACATATCTTTCGGTTAAGGCGCGTAAAATGCTGGATGAAGCCGGGTATCCTCAGTGCAAAATTGTCGCGTCAAATTCGCTTGACGAGTATATAATAAGGGACATCCTGCTTCAGGGAGCTCAGATCGACTCCTTTGGCGTCGGAGAGAGACTTGTTACGTCAAAGAGCGCCCCTGTTTTCGGCGGAGTATATAAGCTTGCCGCAGTCGAGGACGAAAAAGGAAATATTATTCCGAAGATCAAGGTAAGCGAGAACCCGCAGAAGATCACCACGCCGCATTTCAAAAAGGTTTACCGAATTTACGAAAACAGTACCGGAAAGGCCGTTGCGGATTATGTCTGCCTACACGATGAGACCGTTGACGAAAACGAGCCGCTTACGCTTTTTGATCCGGATTATACATGGAAGCGCAAAACGCTTACAGACTACCGTGCCGAGGAACTTCTTAAGCCGATTTTCAAAGATGGAAAATGCGTCTATACCCGTCCGGGAACCGACGAGATACGCGATTACTGCGCAAAACAGGTCGAGCTTCAGTGGGACGAGGTCAAGCGCTTTGAAAATCCGCATAATTATTATGTCGATCTTTCTAAAAAGCTTTGGGATGTTAAACAGAAGCTCCTTGCCGACAGCGCGAAATAAAATTAAAAAAATCCGTATGATTTTCATACGGATTTTTTATTTTAGTACGGCGGTATGAAATCAACGCGCCGATTAAGCATTCATCAAATCAAAGAGCGTCGAATCTTGTGCCGCGTGTCTCGATTACCGCACGGCCCGACGTGATTTCACGTATCATCGAAACGACCGAATCTACTGCATCGGAGCGGACGGCAATGCGCAGTTCAACGCCGCTGCCGAATTGAGACCCATCTGTAATAGCTGGATATTTTGTCAGTTCATAGCGGATTTTTCCGTGATCCTGGTAGCTTAGTCCGAGCGTTATTTCGGTAAAGCTGTCGTAGGTGACAATCTCAGCTGCCGAAAGCGCAATTCGGGCGGCTTCCGAATACGCGCGAACAAGTCCGCCGGCGCCGAGTAGAATGCCCCCGAAATATCTGGTTACAACAACGACGGCGTCGTCGACTCCGCTTTTCTTTATAACGTCAAGCACGGGTATGCCTGCGGTTCCCTGAGGTTCTCCGTCGTCCGAATAGCGTGCCATCGCACCGCTGCGTATTATAAAGGCAGAAACATTGTGCGTTGCGTCGGAAAATTCGGATTTTTTTTCAAGAATAAACGCGTCGGCTTCTTCAACCGTCCTGACCGGAGCGGCGTGTCCGATAAAAAGCGACTTTTTTTCTGTGAAATCAGCCGATGCCGCACGCCTCAGCGTCGTATATTTTACGCTTCCCATTTTTTAAAAAGTCCTTCCGCACGCTTGTCGCATACTGCAATGACTTCCGCACCATTATCGTTGTATTCGACGCTCTCGACCGACGCTTCTCGATACATGCTTGCGACGACGGACGGAGCTTCTGAGGACGGTATGGTGTAACGCTTTCTTACGGTTCCTGAAGCAACGGCGTTTTCAAGCGCAGTTATGAGCTTGTCGGTTCCTTCGCCGGTCAGCGCCGATATGAAAATAATGTTTTCTTTCGGCGTGCCTTCCGGTACTGTGGGAATTTGATCTCCCGGCAGATCGCATTTATTGTAAACATATAGCGTGGGCTTGCCCGAACAGCCCAGCTCGGACAGCAGCTTTCCGGTGACCTCAAGCTGCGCGGCGTTTTCAGGATCCGACGCGTCGACCATTACAATTATTATATCCGAATAGGCGACCTCGTCGAGCGTCGAACGGAACGCTTTAATCAGGTGCGTCGGAAGATTTCGTATAAATCCGACTGTGTCGATCAGAAGTATTTCGGCGCCGGACGGGAGCGAAAATTTCCGGGTCGTCGGATCGAGCGTTGCGAAAAGCTTGTCTTCTGCAAGTATTCCGGCGCCGGTCAGACGGTTCAGCAAAGTGGACTTTCCGGCGTTTGTGTAACCGGCGATTGCAACTTTCTTTATACCCGACCTGTCGCGCTGACGGCGTTGTGTGGCACGATTGTTTTCAAGTTCGCACAGCTGTTCCTCAAGCGCGTGCATGCGGCGTCTTACGTGACGCCGGTCGCTTTCAAGCTTCGATTCGCCGGGTCCGCGCCTTGCAATATTTCCGCCCTGCTGACGCGAGAGCGACAGACCCTTTCCGATCAGTCTCGGAACCGTATACTTAAGCTGAGCAAGTTCAACCTGAAGTTTGCCCTCTGCGGTTGTTGCGTGAAGCGCAAATATATCGAGTATCAGCATACTGCGGTCGATAACACGGATTCCGCTGCCTTTTTGACCGTTTTGTCCGTTGAGTTCGTCTTCGAGGTTTTTAATTTGCGACGGAGACAGTTCTGTGTCAAACACAACAAGCGCGATATCGTTTGACGAACAAAGCGACTTAAGCTCGGCAGTCTTTCCGCTTCCGATATAGGTTTTCGGATCTGGTGCGTCTTTTACCTGAATCATTCTGACGACCGCCTCGCCTCCGGCGGTATCAAGAAGTCTTTCAAGTTCGTTCAGAGACGCTTCTACGTCGTTTCGGTCGGATTCACGTGTAATAAGCGCCACAATTGCGGCTCGTTCAATTTCAATACGGTCGATAAAAATCACCTCCATGTTTTGAAAAAAACGAAAAAAGAGCAGGTTAAACGATCAAACGCCGCCCTGCTCTTTTCCTTACATACAAACAGACACTCAGTTCTGTTTTGCTGCTTCCAAGCGCTTCTTGAACTTGTCAACACGTCCGCCGGAATCAACAAACTTCTGTTTACCGGTGAAAAACGGATGGCATTTCGAGCAAATTTCAACGCGGATGCTGTCCTTTGTGGAGCGAGTAACAAACTCTTCTCCGCAGGCGCATTTAACCGTTACTTCTTTGTATTCGGGATGCAGTCCTTCCTTCATTTGTATGCCCATTCCTTTCTTGCCCGTGCGAGCCTGACTGACGCCGGCTCAAGCACCTTACTGCAGTAGTATTCACAATATTCTATATTATATCATAAGAATTATTCTATTGCAAGAGATTTTCAAAAAAATCCTTCAAAAAGCCGGAAGAAAATTTAAAAAACCGAAAAAACGGTTACTTGACGATCTCATTAACCGCGTCATCGAGATAATTTACGCCGACGCCTTCAATCTTTCCGCTGTCGCACAGCTTTGCAAGCTCGGGATCGATCGGAATTTTTGCAAGAATTTTGAGGTTGTGCTCTTTTGCGATTTCTTCAACATGAGACTTGCCGAAAAGCTCGATGCGTTTTTTGCAGTCGGGACATTCGAGCCAGCTCATGTTTTCAACGATTCCAAGAACAGGGATGTTCATGAGCGACGCCATATTGACGGCTTTTTCAACGATCATCGATACAAGTTCCTGAGGGCTTGTTACGATAATTATACCGTCGAGAGGGAGCGACTGAAAAACGGTCAGAGGAACGTCGCCCGTCCCGGGAGGGATATCGACGTACATATATTCAACGTCGTCCCAGATTACGTCGGTCCAAAACTGCTTTATAACTCCGGCAATTACGGGACCTCTCCAGACAACGGGAGTTGTTTCCGAATCGAGCAGGAGGTTAACGCTCATAATTTTTATGCCGTTCTCGCTCTGCGGAGGAATAAGTCCGTCGTCGGTGCCGTCCACACCGGGACGTACGCCGAATATACGCGGAATTGAGGGTCCGGTAACGTCCGCGTCGATAATTGCGGTTGAATGACCGAGACGGTTTGTGAGTACCGCAAGCATGGAAGTTACAAGCGACTTTCCGACGCCGCCTTTTCCGCTTACGATTCCTATAACATGCTTAACATTGCTGTACTTGTTGCAGGCTTCAATCATACTCTCCTTGTTTTTGGAGGGACAGTTTGCGCCGCAGGTCGAACAGTCGTGAGTACATTCTTCGGTATTTGCCAAGGCTTTTCATCCTTTCATTTTTAAACATTAAATAGCTAAAATTAATTATATAACAAAACAGCGTCAAAAGCAAGCCATTTTGAAATTAATATTGACAAAATAGAATGCCGGTGATATAATTATTCCGAAAACCGCACAAAAATATAATCGGGGGCGCTGAAAAAGCTGAGATGAGAGAGAAATCTCCGGTCCCTTGGAACCTGATACGGGTAATGCCGGCGTAGGAAGATTATTGAAACGGAGACGGGATTTCGGCCTCCGTTGGAAGTATTAACCGCACCAGCAGTGCGGTAATTTTATTTTAACGGAGGTTTTTTCATGAAAGAAAAAACAAGAAAACTTGTCGAATGTGCCGTAATGGTAGCATTGGCAACGGTATTGTCTCTCGTAAAGATTTACGAAGCGCCGCTGGGAGGCGCGGTTACGCTGTTCAGCATGACTCCTATAATGGTTATCGGATTTATTTACGGCATAGGCTGGGGATCGTCCTGCGCGTTTGTTTATTCGATAATTCAGCTTTTGCTCGGGTTGAAATCAGTCGGCTATGTTCCGACCGCAGGCGGCGTTGTGCTCTGCATACTGCTGGATTACATACTTGCGTTTACTCTGCTCGGAGTTACCGGACTGTTCAAAATCCGTGATGACATGAGTGCTAAGCGTAAAATCACAATGGGAATTATCGGA
>JAQXSY010000049.1 GCA_029219205.1 Bacillota bacterium
AGCTCGCAGGTAAACGGTCCCTCTCCGACACAGCTTGAATATGCTTTCATTCTACCGATAACGCTGTCCAGTTTACACGAGGGAATACCCGCGCCGATAGGAGCATATGCCGCGATTGTAGATGAAGACGACGTATACGGGAAGATTCCGAAATCTATATCGCGAAGCGCGCCGAGCTGCGCCTCAAACATGATCGACTTGCCTTCGCTGAGCGCGCCGTTCAGATATTTCGTTGTGTCCTTAATATATTCCGCAAACGGGAAGCCGAATTTTTCAAGCCATTCATACATTACCTTTGCAGTAACCGCCTCGCTTCCGTATCCGGAGACAAGCGTAAGGTTCTTCCATTCGACAATATCCTCCAGGCGTCCCATAAGCTTCTCGGGATGAAGCAGATCGTACATACGCAGAGTCTTTTTCATGTATTTGTCTGCGTAAACCGGCGCAATTCCGCGTCTTGTGGAACCAAATTTTTTATCCGCAAGCCGCTCCTCCTCAAGGATATCCATTCTCTTATGATACGGCATACAAATCGTCACCTTGTCGCTTATCACAAGCTTGCCGGGATCAACGGAAACTCCCTTGTCCCGCAGAGACTTAACCTCTCCGTAAAGATGCTCAAGATCTACGACCATTCCCATTCCCATGACATTAACGGTACTGTCACGGAGAATTCCCGACGGAAGCAGATTCAAAATAAATTTTCCCTTTTCGTTTACAACCGTGTGTCCGGCGTTGTTGCCTCCCTGATAGCGGGCGACAATATCATACTTTTCGCTGAGAAGATCGACCATGCGGCCCTTTCCTTCGTCTCCCCAGTTTGTTCCGACAACTGCAGTTATCACTTTTTTGTCCTCCTTCAGACGTTGATCTCGGCATCAAATCCGAGAACATCTTTGTTTTTATCAATAATCGGCTTTGCATATTCCTCAAGGAAACGCTCCGTCTGCTCCGGAGCGCAGCCGATAAATTTTCTTATATCAAGTATTTCGGAAATACGCTCATCTGTCAGGCCGAACCGCTCATCTCCTTTCAGGAGATCGAGAAGGTTGTTATTCCTGCCCTCAAGCTTAACATTTGCCGCGGCTTCCTGTGAATAGCGGCGTATTGCCTCATGCAGCTCCTGACGGTCTCCGCCTCTGCTCACCGCATCCATAAGTATGTTTTCACTTGCGGTAAACGGAAGCTCTTCGTTCAGATGCTTTTCCATTACCTTCGGATAAATCGTTCCTCCGGAAACGACGTTGATCAAAAGCGTCAGCACGGCGTCTATCGCCAAAAACGCCTCCGGAATCGAAATGCGGCGGTTTGCGGAATCGTCGAGCGTCCGTTCGAGCCACTGCGACGCGGCTGTATCGGCTGCGTTTCCGGCGTCGTTTATTACATAGCGTGAAAGCGATACAATTCTTTCGCATCGCATGGGGTTTCGCTTGTACGCCATAGCCGACGATCCGACCTGTCCCGATTCAAAAGGCTCGTCAAATTCTTTCAAATGCGCAAGCAAGCGTATGTCGGTTGCGGTTTTGTAAGAGCTTTGCGCAATTCCGGAAAGCACGTTAAGCACAAAAGAATCTATTTTGCGAGAATATGTCTGTCCGGAAACGGCGACGCAATCCTTAAAACCCATTTTTGCCGCAATCAGCTTTTCAAGCTCGGTAACCTTGTTCCGGTCTCCTCCAAACAGTTCAAGGAAGCTTGCTCCGGTACCCGTTGTACCCTTGCATCCGAGCAGCTTCAGATGAGACAGCTCAAATTCAAGGCGTTCATAATCCATGACAAGATCCTGAAGCCAAAGCGTCGCCCGTTTGCCGACGGTCGTCGGCTGCGCTGCCTGAAAATGCGTATACGCAAGCGTCGGCACGTTCTTATGTTTCTTTGCAAAGCCGTACAGCGTATAAATCGCATTCACAAGCAGCTTTTTTATCTGCAAAAGTCCGGCATGCATCTGAATTATATCCGTATTGTCTCCAACATAACAGCTCGTTGCGCCGAGATGAATTATCGGCTTTGCGGAAGGACATTTTTCAGCGTAGGTGTGCAAATGAGCCATTACATCGTGACGAAGCTTTTTTTCGTACTCCGCCTCTGTCTCGTAATCGATATCGTCGATATGCGCGCGCATTTCCGCAATCTGAGCATCCGTTATCGGCAGACCAAGTTCCTTTTCGCTCTCTGCAAGCGCGCACCACAGTTTTCTCCAGGTCGAAAACTTATAATCCGGCGAAAAGATATACTGCATCTCTTTTGATGCGTAACGGCTGCAAAGCGGGCTTTCATATGTGTTTCTCATGCTGCTTCTCCTCTGCGTTTTTTATAGCGGAACCTATCAGTCCGACAAAAAGCGGGTGCGCTTTGTTCGGTCTGCTCTTAAATTCGGGGTGGAACTGTACACCTATATAAAAATCATTTTCCGGAATTTCGGTTGTTTCAACGATGTATCCGTCCGGAGACGTTCCGCTTATACTCAAACCTGCGTCGCTCAGCGCGCTCCGGAATTCGTTGTTAAATTCATAACGGTGACGATGACGCTCGCTTATCTCAGTGCTGCGATAGCATTCGTACATCTTTGAGCCGGGTTTAATTCTGCACGGATATGCTCCGAGGCGAAGCGTTCCGCCCTTTGCCGTTTCGTTGCTCTGATCGGGAAGAAAATCAATAACCTTATGGGTGGAATTTTCGTCAAACTCTCCGGAATTTGCATCGCTCATCCCGGCGACAAACCTTGCAAACGCGATTACCGCTATCTGCATACCAAGGCATATGCCAAGATACGGTACGTTATTGACTCGGCAGTAATTTGCCGTCAAGATCATTCCTTCAATTCCGCGGCTTCCGAATCCGCCCGGCACAATAATACCGTCGCAATCGGCCAGTATATCCGCAACATTTTCCTCGTTTAACGTTTCCGAATCAATCCATTTTATATCGACAAACGCTTCATGTACATATCCTGCGTGACTAAGCGCCTCCGCGACCGACAAATATGCATCGTGAAGCTGCACATACTTACCGACAAGACCGATTGTAACCTTTTTCGTGCGGTTATGAATACGAACAAGCATATCGTTCCAGTCGGACATATCGATATCTGCGGCATGTATTCCGAGCTCGCGGCATACAATCGAGGAAAAGTTGCTTTTTTCGAGCATAACAGGCGCTTCGTAAAGCACCGGAAGCGTTATATTTTCGATAACGCAATCAGGCTTTACGTTGCAGAACATAGATATCTTCCTGAAAATCGATTCCTCAAGAGGATCGTCGCATCTTAAGATAATTATATCGGGATTTACTCCCATGCCCTGAAGCTCTTTTACCGAATGCTGCGTCGGCTTTGACTTATGCTCGTCCGAGCCGCGCAGAAAAGGAACCAGCGTCACATGTATAAACAGGCTGTTTTCTCTGCCCACCTCAAGAGATATCTGTCTGACGGCTTCAAGAAAAGGCTGGGATTCAATGTCGCCAATCGTACCGCCGATCTCGGTTATAACAACATCTGCGTCAGTTTTTTTGCCGACCGAATAGACAAAACTCTTTATCTCGTTCGTAATGTGTGGGATAACCTGAACGGTCGAGCCAAGGTATTCGCCGCGCCGCTCTTTGTTCAGTACGTTCCAGTATACCTTACCTGTTGTAAGGTTCGAATACTTGTTCAGATTCTCGTCAATAAAGCGTTCGTAATGTCCAAGATCAAGATCCGTTTCGGCTCCGTCTTCGGTTACATAAACCTCGCCGTGCTGATAAGGACTCATTGTCCCGGGATCGACGTTTATATAAGGATCAAGCTTCTGAGCGGCAACTTTTAGCCCTCTCGCTTTCAGAAGCCTGCCCAAAGACGCGGCGGTTATGCCCTTTCCCAGTCCGGAAACAACGCCTCCGGTAACAAAAATATATTTTGTCTGTTGCATTCTTTTTCTCCATTCTGCGATATAAATCTGCAAATCGCCGCATTATGTTGGCAGCGCTTTGGATATTTATTGATCGTACGTTCGTATGATTTGTTCGGCCGTTTCGCGTCTTGACAATCTCGTGTTCATAGCCTGCTTTTCTATATAGTAATGAGCGTCTTTTTCGTTCATTCCCAGATGCTCGATAAGCAGCCATTTTGCACGGTTGACAACCCTTATATCCGCCATTTTTTCTTTTAAAGACTGGTTTGTTTTCTCAAGCCTGCCGAGCTTCGCCCCAACCGCCGTCAGCAGCTTTATCGCGCCGTAAAACAAATTACGGTTGACCGGCTTTGATATTGTCAATATTCCGCTATCCTCAACCTTATAGCACACCTGCTCAAAAAGATCGCTCTTACACAGCAGCAGTATGCCCAAAGGACTGTCTGCGTAATTCAGCGCAAGCTCCGTTCCGAATTCATCTGACAGCGGCGTGTTGATAATCAATATATCATATTCGCTTGAAAGCAGCAGCCGCTTCGCCTCTCCAGCGTCCGTAACATGAGTTATGGGATCAAATTCATCATGCGGAAGCAGTTCTGAGATATAGTCATACACCTGGTTGCCGCCGGACACGACAAGAACGCGGCGCGCAGGTTTTCCGGATGTCACAAAATGGCACCCCCACTCTTATATGGTGAAAGGCGGGAGCACCGACTTAAGCCACTCGTCGGCGTCCGCTATTGCTTTCGCCTCCTCGAGGCTTCCGGGCAGCCGCTGAAGCTTTTCGATTATTTCAGGCCCTGCGGTATACAAGTTAAAATCCATTTCGCCGGGAGGCGTCAGGTTTCTTTTTATTCCGTCCAGACCTGCGTAAATAAGAAGCGCATACGCAATATACGGGTTTGCCGAAGGATCGGGCGAGCGCAGCTCGATACGCCTGTAATCTCCTTTGGCAGCGGGAATTCGGATAAGCTGCGAGCGATTTTCTCGCGACCAGCTTACGTATCCGGGAGCTTTCTTTTCGCCCAGCCGCTTATACGACTCCTCAGTCGGATTCAAATAAACGGTCATTGCCCTAATATGGTCCATTATTCCTGCCATAAACGCCGGAGTCACGTCAATTCCGCTATCGCTTTTCACAGAAACATTTATATGCAGCCCGTTCCCGCTTTTGCCTTCGAGCGGTTTAGGTGAAAAATCCGCATACAGTCCGTTCTGCTGCGCTGTCGCCTTTACGACAGATATAAAATTCATTGCGTTATCCGCGGCGCTTATCGCATCGCTGTACCTGAAATCGATTTCATTTTGACCGGGGCCTTCCTCATGATGCGAGCTTTCGGGATGCATTCCCATATCAAGAAGAGTCAGACATATTTCACGGCGCACGTTTTCGCCTTTGTCCTCCGGAGCGACGTCCATATATCCGGCATAATCAAACGGAACCTTCGTAGGAGCGCCGTTTTCGTCTGTCTTGAAAAGATAAAATTCAAACTCAGAACCTATCTTAACGTATATTCCGGATGATCTCGCCTTCTTGACCGCCTTCTCAAGTATAAGTCTTGAATCGAATTCAAACGGGGCGCCGTCCGGATATCTGATATTGCAGAACATACGGACAACTTTTCCGTGCGACGGGCGCCATGGCAGTACAGTCAGAGTCGACGGAATCGGAAACAGTAAAAGATCCGACGCGTCCTCGCTTCCGAAGCCACGGATCGCGGACGCGTCGAATGATATTCCGTCGTCAAAGGCGCGGTTAAGTTCATCGGGCATAATTGAGATATTCTTCTGACGTCCAAAAACATCGCAAAAGGCAAGACGTATAAATTTTACGTCCTCTTCCCTGATAAAATCAAATACTTCTTCTCTTGAATAAATCATGCCTATCCTCTTTGTTCTCCAAAAAATAAGGAAAGGATGCCACTGTTCAGAGACTCCTCGCCCCATACCAGCAAACATCCTTGTTTACTTTAACAGTATACAATAATCGACGTTAAATGTCAATAGTATTTTAACATTTATTTTCTTATTAATTAAAAATTAATTTTTCTTGTTTTTTTAAAAAAACTATTGACAAAAAAACTCTCTCATGCTATAATTCAACCATAAAGCGACAAGGGCGCCGCAGACAGGGTATATCTGTCTGCGGTTTTCTTTTTGGAACAGAGCAGCGACAAGGGCGTCGTCAATCCTCAGGGATATCCTTGCCGCCGTTTTGCCTAAAAGGAGAAACAAAAATGACAAACGTTACTGAAATATTCGGGTCAATGGTTTTTGACGACAGAACCATGGAAGCAAGGCTTCCAAAGGAAACATATAAGGCGCTTCAGAGCACCATGAAGAGCGGCAAGCATCTTGATCTGTCCGTTGCGACAGTCGTTGCAAACGCTATGAAGGACTGGGCTATCGAGAAAGGCGCGACGCACTTCACTCACTGGTTTCAGCCCATGACCGGCATAACCGCAGAAAAGCACGACAGCTTTATATCGCCCAAAGCCGGCGGAAAAGTTATAATGGAATTCTCAGGCAAAGAGCTGATTCAGGGCGAGCCTGACGCTTCCTCGTTCCCTTCCGGCGGACTTCGCGCCACTTTTGAAGCAAGAGGCTACACCGCATGGGACGCAACGTCTTACGCATTCATCAAAGAAGGCGTTTTATGTATCCCGACCGTATTCTGTTCGTATGGCGGAGAAGCGCTCGACCAAAAAACCGCACTGCTGCGCTCCATGGAAGCAATAAACCGTCAGGCATTGAGGGTTCTCCGGCTCTTCGGCAACAGCGACGTAAAATCAGTCAAAACAACCGTCGGACCGGAACAGGAATATTTCCTTATAGACAAAGAGCTTTACGACAAGCGAAAAGATCTCATATATACCGGAAGAACACTGTTCGGAGCACGCGCCCCGAAGGGTCAGGAGCTGGACGATCACTATTTCGGAGCAATTAAGCCGAGAGTGTCGGCTTATATGAAAGAGCTTAACGACGAGCTTTGGAAGCTCGGCATACTTGCAAAAACCGAGCATAACGAGGTTGCTCCCGCTCAGCACGAAATGGCTCCCATCTTTACAACAACAAATATTGCCGCCGACCACAATCAGCTGACCATGGAAATTATGCAGAAGGTTGCAAAAAAGCACGGCATGGTATGCCTGCTTTCGGAAAAGCCTTTTGCCGGAGTAAACGGCAGCGGCAAGCATAACAACTGGTCGATTTCGACAGACACCGGAGTCAACCTTCTTGAGCCCGGTGAAACGCCGTACGAAAACGCACAGTTTCTTCTGTTCCTCTGTGCGGTAATAAAAGCGGTTGACGAATACCAGGATCTGCTTCGCATATCGGTCGCAAGTGCCGGAAACGATCACCGCCTCGGCGCAAACGAGGCTCCTCCGGCTATTGTATCCATGTTCCTCGGAACAGATTTGTCCGAAATACTTGAAGCAATCGAAAAAGATCAAAAGCACGACACAAAGCAGGCGGAGCTTATGCGTATCGGGGTTCACACCCTTCCCAAATTCCCGAAGGATACGACCGACCGCAACCGTACAAGCCCATTTGCGTTTACCGGAAACAAGTTTGAATTCCGCATGCTCGGTTCTTCAGCTTCAATATCCTGCGCAAACACCGTGCTCAACACCTCGGTTGCCGAAGAGCTGCGCCAGTTTGCCGACGAACTTGAGTCTTCCTCGGACTTTGAGGGGACGCTGCACAATCTTATTCGCAGAACAATTTCGGAGCATAAGCGCATCATCTTTAACGGAGACGGTTACGACAGTTCGTGGGTAAAAGAGGCTGCAAACAGGGGACTTTACAACCTCAAATCAACGCCCGATGCGCTTGCGCATATGCTCGACGAGAAAAACATCGAACTGTTTACAACTCATAAGGTATTCACACTTCCCGAGCTTACAGCGCGGCATGAAGTCAGACTTGAAAACTACTGCAAGGTAATTAATATCGAAGCACAGACAATGCTCGACATGGTCCGCAGGGATATTCTTCCGGCCATGAGCGAATATTCCGCAGAACTGTCCGACGCGTTGGTCAAGAAAAATACGCTTGACGCAGACAGTTCCTATGAAGCAGATACCGCAAAAACCATAAGTGCGCTCATGGGCGCAGCGCACAAGAGCTGCAAAAAGCTTGAGGACGACCTGCTCGCGTCAAAGTCTGTTTCGGATATGACAGTCCTTGCGGATATATATAAAACAACGATTCTCGACGATATGCGCGAGCTGCGTATATCCGTCGACGGAATGGAAACGCTCGCCTCGTCGAAGGTATGGCCATATCCGACATACGGCGAAATGCTTTTCGGAATACGTTAATCTATGACAGCCATCTTAAAGATGGCGTGTCTGCTATATATAAGTGAGGAATAATTAATGACGCAGCAAGAGAAGATAATCGTTCTGGATTTCGGCGGTCAATATAATCAGCTTATTGCCCGCAGAGTACGCGAGCACAATGTGTACTGCGAGATGCTGCCTTTTGATACTCCGCTTGAAACAATTAAGAAGGCGGAGCCGATCGGCATAATTTTCACAGGCGGTCCAAACAGCGTATACGACCCTTCGGCTCCGACAGTCGATACCGGTATTTTTGAACTCGGTGTACCGATACTCGGAATTTGTTACGGGTGTCAGCTTATGGCACACCTGCTCGGAGGATGTGTATCTCCGGCTGAAAACGCATCGGCTCGCGAATACGGAAAAACAGACACCGTCTTCGACACAGGGTGCAGGCTTTTTGCCGGCTTACCCGAGCACAGCGTCGTCTGGATGAGTCATAGCGACTATATGTCAAAGTTACCGTCCGGATTTTCACTCACCGCGCGCAGCGCAAACTGTCCGAATGTTGCAATTGCGGATGAAAAGCGAGGCTTTTACGGCGTACAGTTTCATCCGGAAGTCAATCATACCGAATACGGACAAAAAATATTCGACAACTTTCTTAAGCTGATATGCAATGCCGGATGCGACTGGACTATGGAAGATTTCCTGAAGACCTCCGTAGAAAAATTGCAGAAGCAAATAGGCGAAAAAGGACGCGTACTGCTGGCGCTTTCCGGCGGAGTGGATTCTTCCGTACTCGCCGCGCTGCTCGGTCAGGCTATCGGAAATCGTCTGACCTGCGTTTTTGTCGATCACGGTCTGATGCGTAAAAACGAGGGCGACGAAATTGAAGCGGCGTTTTCAAAATGGGATATCAATTTTATTCGTGTAAACGCGGAAGATCAGTTTCTCGGGAAGCTGGCGGGTGTGCGTGACCCGCAGGAAAAGCGCCGTATCATCGGAGCCGAATTCGGTTACGTATTTCGGGCCGAAGCGGATCGATTCGGCATAACAAATCAGGATTATCTCGCGCAGGGCACTATTTATCCGGACGTCATCGAATCCGGCAAAGGAGGAGCGGACGTCATCAAAAGTCACCACAACCGGCTTCTGCCGCCTGAAGTCATCGCGCGTTTCAAAGGCGTTCTGGAGCCGCTCGACCTTCTTTTCAAAGATGAGGTTCGCGCACTCGGACGTGAGCTTGGGCTTTCGGAAAGCGTTGTAATGCGCCAGCCGTTTCCCGGTCCCGGACTTGCAATCAGAATAATCGGAGAAATAACAAAAGAAAAAGCGGATTTGCTGCGCGAAGCAGACTATATCATGCGTGAAGAGATAGCAAAATGCGGTGAGGACAAAAACCTCAGCCAATATTTCGCCGTTCTTACCGACCTGCGTTCAGTCGGAGTCATGGGAGACAGCAGAACATACGATTACACTCTCGCTCTGCGCGCCGTCTCAACAGAAGATTTCATGACTGCAAAATGGGCGCGGATACCTTACGAGCTGCTTGACAGAATATCAACAAGAATAGTAAATGAAGTAAGAGGAGTCAACCGAATCGTTTACGATATAACCTCAAAGCCGCCGGCAACGGTGGAATGGGAGTAAACAGAAGCTGGCTCCGTACCGAAATAAACAAAAACAAAGGCTATAACGAAGAAAAGTAATCCGGACAATCCGCACACAGCGAGCGCGAGACGGTGTAAGCCGCGCAACGGAGCCGGACGAAGAACACTTTCGAGCCGCAACCTGAAAATCGGACATATTTCTGTCCGGTCAGTAGGAGCGCCGTGACTCGCGCGTTAAGCGACAGGATTTGTCAGAATCCTTTGAGCGATTCCCTTGAGGAATAATTCGGGTGGTACCGCGGGCAGCACAGCTCGTCCTGAAATAAAAAATATGTGCAAAAAACGGAGGACGATTATGTGTTCAATAATGGGGTACAGCGGTACAAAAATTAAAAAAGAAGAATTTACAGCGGCTTTCAACAGAACAATCTCGCGCGGACCGGATATGTCGCGCGTAATCGAAGCCGGAAAAGGACTTATGGCGTTTCACAGACTCGCCATAATGGGACTTGACGAAAGCGGAATGCAGCCGTTCTGCATGGACGGCAACTGCGTTGTGTGCAACGGCGAGCTATACGGTTTCCGCAAGCTGAAAAAAGAGCTTGAGGCAAAAGGATACGCGTTTCAAAGCGGCTCGGACTGCGAGCTGCTGCTTCCCCTCTACAAAGAATACGGAACCGATATGTTCCGAATGCTCGACGCCGAATTTGCGCTGATAATCTACGACGCGAAAAAAGACAGCTTCATCGCCGCGCGCGATCCGATCGGAATCCGTCCGCTGTTTTACGGATACGACAGCTGCAAAAAGATTATTTTTGCAAGCGAAGCGAAAAATCTCGTTGGACTTGCAGATAAAATAATGCCATTCCCGCCCGGTCATTATTACGCCGACGGCGAATTTCACTGCTATCGCGACATCAGCCGTGCAGTACGCGTATGCGGTGACGATGTTGAAACAGCTTGTAAAAATATTCGCGAAAAACTGATTTCCGGCATTGAAAAAAGGCTTGACGCCGACGCTCCGGCAGGATTTCTGCTTTCCGGCGGTCTTGATTCGTCGCTTGTTTGCGCAGTGGCAGAGCGGCTTTCGAAAAAGCCGATTAAAACCTTTGCGATAGGCATGAATACCGACGCAATAGACCTGAAATACGCAAAGCAGGTTGCAGAATACATCGGATCGGAGCATACCGAGGTTATAATTACCGAAAAAGACGTTCTTGAAGCGCTTCCGTCGGTAGTCGAGCTGCTCGGCACTTACGACATAACCACCATACGCGCCTCAATCGGTATGTATCTCGTCTGCAAATATATTCATGAAAACACCGATATACGCGTCCTTTTGACCGGCGAAATCTCCGACGAGCTGTTCGGGTACAAATATACGGACTTTGCACCGTCAGCCGAAGAATTTCAAAAGGAAGCCGAAAAGCGCATACGCGAGCTTTATATGTACGACGTACTCAGAGCCGACAGATGTATTTCCGTAAACTCGCTTGAAGCCCGGGTTCCGTTCGGAGATCTGGATTTTGTCGAATACGTAATGAATCTTGATCCGCAGATAAAGATGAACCGGTATAACAAAGGAAAATATCTGTTACGCCACGCCTTTGAGGGTGATTATCTTCCCCACGATATTCTTATGCGAGAAAAAGCCGCGTTCAGCGACGCAGTCGGCCATTCAATGGTAGATGATCTGAAAGCATACGCTGAGAGTATGTACACGGATGAGGAGTTTGAAACTCTGAAAAAGAAATATACGTTTTCCGCACCTTTCACAAAAGAATCGTTGCTCTACAGGGAGCTTTTCGAAAAGTATTACCCTGGTCAGGCCGAAATGATTGCCGGATTCTGGATGCCGAACCGTGAATGGAAGGGATGCGACGTAAACGATCCGTCCGCGCGCGTACTTGCAAACTATGGAGACAGCGGAAAGTAAAGAAAGGATTTTCAAGATGACAGAAGCTCAACAGCAAACATTATATAACGAGTCTTTTGAACATGACGCATGCGGAATCGGCGCGATTGTCAGCATAGACGGAAAAGCGTCGCACTCGATTGTCAGCGACGCGCTGTCAATCGTTGAGAGGCTTGAGCACCGCGCCGGAAAGGATGCATCCGGACAAACCGGAGACGGAGTCGGAATACTGCTTCAGATTTCGAATAATTATTTTCAGAAACTTGGGTTAAACCTCGGCAATGAACGCGACTACGGCGTCGGTATGTTCTTTTTTCCACAGGATCTCCGTTTGCGCAGGCAGGCGCAGAAGCTTCTTGAGCTTATCTGTGCAAAAGAAGGCGTTGAATTTATCTCGTGGCGCGACGTTCCGGTAAACAGCGAAATTCTCGGCGAAAAAGCAAAAAATTCCATGCCGTATATTATGCAGTGCTTTGTCAGACGTCCGGACAATATAGCGCGCGGGCTTGACTTTGACCGTAAGCTTTACGTAATTCGTCGTGTTTTCGAACAAAGCAACGACAATACGTATGTATGCTCGTTTTCTTCAAGGACAATTGTATACAAGGGCATGTTTTTAGTCGGACAGCTTCGTCGGTTTTACCCCGATTTAATGGACGAATCGTACGAAAGCGCGATTGCAATGGTACATTCGCGCTTTTCTACAAACACAACGCCCAGCTGGGAACGCGCTCATCCTAACCGCCTGATACTTCACAACGGCGAAATAAACACAATACGCGGCAATGCAGACCGTATGCTTGCGCGCGAAGAAACAATGCGGTCTCCCGTTATGCAGGATGATATGGACAAAATCCTCCCGGTTATAAACGGATCGGGCTCGGATTCCGCAATGCTCGACAATACACTCGAGTTCCTGATGATGAACGGAATGCCGCTTCCTCTTGCCGTTATGATAACAATTCCGGAGCCATGGAAAAACTCCGCTGATATGGGCCGTGAAAAACGCGATCTGTACCGCTATTACGCAACAATGATGGAACCGTGGGACGGTCCGGCGGCAATTCTTTTTTCCGACGGCGACATTCTTGGAGCGGTTCTCGACCGCAACGGTCTGCGTCCGGCAAGATATTATATAACAAAAGACAATAAGCTTATACTCTCCTCGGAGGTAGGCGTTCTCGACATTCCGGCGGAAAATATTGTCTGCCGTTCAAGGCTTCATCCCGGTAAAATGCTGCTGGTAGATACCGTAAATAAAGAAGTCGTCTCTGACGAAAAATGCAAGCAGTATTATGCTCATCGCCATCCATACGGAGAATGGCTCGACAGAAATCTTGTTTCCCTTTCAGAGCTTCCCGTGCCGAACAAAAAAATCCCGCTATACTCCGAAGAGGAGCGCGCTCTTTTATATAAAGTGTTCGGCTACACGTATGAGGACATAAACGAAGCGATCCTGCCCATGGCCAAAAACGGAATCGAAGCGACCGCTTCAATGGGGTGCGATATTCCGTTGGCGGTGCTCTCCGAAAAACACCAGCCTCTGTTTAACTATTTCAAACAGCTGTTTGCGCAGGTCACAAACCCGCCGATAGACGCCCTGCGCGAGGAAGTCGTTACAGACACAACCGTATATGTCGGTTCAGACGGAAATCTTCTCTACGACAAGCCGGAAAACTGTTCCGTTTTGCAGATACACAATCCTATTCTGACTTCGGTCGATCTTCTGAAAATCCGCTGCATGGACAGGCCCGGATTTAAAGTACAGACCGTTTCTCTGCTTTATTATAAAAACACATCTCTTGAAAAAGCGCTCGACCGGCTTTTCGTTGAATGCGACAGAGCCTATAAGAACGGCGCAAATATCATTATTCTTTCCGACCGCGGCGTCGATGAGAATCATGTTGCCATACCTTCGCTTTTGGCGGTATCTGCTATGGAGCAGTATCTTGTCAGAACAAAAAAGCGCACTGCAGTTTCAGTTATACTTGAAAGCGCCGAGCCTCGGGACGTTCACCATTTTGCAACGCTTCTCGGTTACGGCGCAAGAGCGGTCAACCCGTATCTCGCACATGAGAGCATCGCCGCTTTGATAGAAAACGGTAAGCTTGACAAAGACACATACACGGCAATACACGACTACAACGAAGCAATACTGCACGGTATCCTTAAAATTGCTTCAAAAATGGGAATTTCGACGCTTCAGTCGTACCAGTCCGCTCAGATATTTGAAGCGGTCGGTATTTGCAAAGACGTCATCGACAAATACTTCACAAACACAATCAGCCCGGTTGAAGGTATCGGTCTTAAAGAAATCGGCGAAGGCGTTGAATGGCGTCATAATCATGCGTTTGATCCGCTTGGCCTCGGAGTTGACACAACGCTCGACAGCGTCGGTATGCACAAACTCAGATCCGGGAAGGACGCCGAAGACCATCTTTACAACCCCAAAACCATTGTTGCGCTGCGTGAAGCCGTTAGGACAGGCTCATATGATAAGTTTAAGGAATACACCGCGCTTGTTGACGACGAACGTAAGCCTCATACCCTTCGCGGACTGCTTGATTTTGTCTGGGACGAAAAAGGCGGTATTCCGATTGATGAAGTTGAGCCCGCAAGCGAGATAGTCAAGCGCTTTAAAACCGGCGCAATGTCATACGGCTCAATCTCCGAGGAAGCGCATACCTGTATGGCTGTAGCCATGAACCGTTTGGGAGGAAAATCGAACTCCGGAGAAGGAGGAGAGGATCCTTCAAGATTCGGAACGGAAAAAAACAGCGCTATAAAGCAGATTGCGTCCGGCAGATTCGGCGTAACCAGCGCATATCTTTGCAGCGCAAGCGAAATACAGATAAAAATTGCCCAGGGCGCAAAGCCCGGTGAAGGCGGACATTTGCCCGGCAAAAAGGTCTACCCTTGGATCGCGCGAACACGCTGCTCAACGCCCGGAGTCTCCCTTATCTCCCCGCCTCCGCATCATGACATTTATTCAATTGAAGACCTTGCCCAGCTGATTTACGATCTGAAAAACGCAAACCGCAGCGCAAGAATATCTGTAAAACTGGTTTCCGAAGCCGGAGTCGGAACAATTGCCGCAGGAGTTGCAAAAGCAGGAGCCGGAGTCGTACTGATTTCGGGCTACGACGGAGGAACCGGTGCGGCGCCGAAAAGCTCTATACATAACGCCGGGCTTCCGTGGGAGCTGGGACTTTCGGAAGCGCATCAGACGCTGATTCGAAACGGTCTCCGTTCGCACGTGCGGCTTGAAACAGACGGAAAGCTCATGAGCGGAAGAGACGTTGCAATCGCATGTCTGCTCGGAGCGGAAGAATTCGGATTTGCAACCGCGCCGCTTGTAACAATGGGCTGCGTAATGATGAGAGTTTGCAATCTTGATACATGTCCGGTCGGAATAGCAACGCAGAATCCGGAGCTTCGCAGCCGTTTCTGCGGAAAACCGGAATATGTTATGAATTTTATGCTGTTTATTGCCCAGGAGCTTCGCGAAATAATGGCCAAGCTCGGAGTTCGTACTGTTGACGAGCTCGTCGGACGTACTGAACTGCTCCGCATGCGCCAGAACCGCATAACCCACCGCGCAGACACTATCGACCTTTCTCCGATTCTGGTTAAATTGCCCCACGAGCATTACGACCCCAAAGACGCATTTGATTTTCATCTTTGCGATTCGATTGACGAAAAGATTCTGCTTCCAGAATTTGAACCGTATTTTGAAAATAAGGAACCGCACGAGGTATCTGTTTGCGTTTCAAGTACAAACCGTTCGGTCGGAACAATACTCGGATCTGTTATAACTCAAAAACTCGGCGATTCACTTGAAAACGACACATTTACGGTTCACTGCCAGGGCGGAGGCGGTCAGTCCTACGGCGCATTCATCCCAAAAGGACT
>JAQXSY010000050.1 GCA_029219205.1 Bacillota bacterium
ATTTTCAGCCTTAACCGGATACAGAATCAAAAGTCCCGCCACATTCACCACCGCAGAAGCAATCGCAAGATACGGGTGTTTATTTTTGTTTATCAAAATTCCAATGGGAATTGCGGTAAGCATTGCGAGCACAAGCGGCACCGCTTCAATTATTCCCATCTGGTCCGCCGTGTAACCGAGATAATATATGATGTAATTGCCCATATAGGCAAAGTATACGTTGAAACCTATAAAAAACAGTGAAATACCGATATTAACAAGCACCAATTCCCGCAGAGAAAAGAATCGCTTAAAATTAAACACTGACGCGAACTGCTTCCAAAAACCGTCTTTTATGCTCGGAGGTACATCATCGTTTTTATTGAGCGCAAACAGAGAGATAACACCGAAAGCAATAACAAACACGCCCATAACAACAAACAGCCGCATATAGTTGTCGTTTTCGCCGACAAGTATTCCGCCGACAACAGTGCCGATTATAGTTCCGAGCACCGGCTGAGTGGCAAGAGCTGCGCCGATACCGCCGCGGTTTTTGTCAGTCATAATGTCATTTGTCCATGTGTTGAAACCGGCGTCATTTCCCATTGAGCCGAAAAAGCTCATCACGGTATCAGCAAGCACCACCGAAACAGCCATGAGCAAATAATGCTCGCGGCTGATAAACTGGGTAAGGCCGAACGAAATTGTAAGTATTCCCCAAAGAATATAACCGACGGAAATAAGCGTACGGCGTTTTCCGGTTCTATCTGCCCAAGTGCCGAAGAAAAATGTAGCAAAAGTGGTGGCGGCAGCGGAACATATAAGCATACCGGTAATTATTTTCGGATCCTTTCCTATTTTCGCATAGACAAATGTGTTGAACCATTGATTTTCAAGATTCCAGCATATCTGCCCGGCAAGTCCCAGCCCCCACACAAGAAGCCACATAGAAAAACCGGCGCGCTGTCTTTTTTGTGAACTTTTACTCATAAAGACACCTCCGAAAAACATTATTATGTCTTTATTTTACAGTTTCACAATACGTTTGTCAATTCATTCGGCAGAAAATATACACCCCACTGAGAAAAGTGAAGGACGCTCGCTGTTTTCAAGACAGAGAACAACCTGCATTTAGTTGTAAAATTATTCAAAAAATATCAATATTTCATCATCCACACAAGCATCTCGCTCTCTCCCCTGTTTGCAAAACAGTAATAGGGAATGAGCTTCAGACGGCGCTCCTCATATTCTGCCGTGCCGAAATCATGATACAAAGAGCCGTTAGGTGCGGTTTTCCGTCTGCCGTTAAGAGTCACACAGTTGAGCATACCCTCTTGCTTTTCTACTGCAAAATCGGGAACGGCAGTATTCACTTCAAGAGTGTGAAGACCTTCACCGTTATCCACACCCTCCATGCAGTATACGACAGGTCCGCGGGAAACGGCAACCTTTCCTGCTGATTCCTCAACAAGTGAATTTGCTTCAATAAACTTAACGTTCATTTCAAAATCAAATTCTGCAAAAAAGCAGCGGGACTCAACATTGAAAACAGCATATCCCCTGTCAACTGTAAAATCCGCCTTTTGCCCTCCTACCGTGACGCTGTAATTATCGCACCAACCCGGTATACGCACACAAAGTTTTTTTCCGTTCAGGTTTTCTGCCTTAATACTCACGGAACCGGACGCCGGATAATCCGTAACAGTTTCAATGCGTGCTTTTCGCCCGTCAATCTCAAAAACAGCCTTTGATGACATAAACTGATTCACAGCTACCCGTCTGTTATCAAAAGAATAAATATATGCCCCCATATCTGCAGTAAAGCGCAACACGTTCGGAGGACAGCAAGAACAGTCAAACACCGCAACTCGCTGAGAAATAGGATAATCTGTATGCAAATCCGCAAGACTTTTGTTACGTTTTCTGAGACGCGGTGAAATCTCCAACGGATCACAGTAGAAAAATTTTGAGCCGTTAAGCGATACTCCCGCAGGAAAAGCATTATAAATCACACGTTCAAACACATCGCCGTATTTTCCGTCAAGCTCACAAAGTCCCATTCTGTGCGAAAAAAAAGCAAGAGAAATTGCTGCGCAGGTTTCAGTGTAGGAGGTTTTATTCGGCAAATCGTAATCTATGGTAAACGCTTCTGCCCGTTTTCCCGAACCGATTCCTCCGGTTATATACATTTTTTTGTTTGATATATTTTCAAATATCCGTCGGCAGGCATTAAACATTTGTTCATCACCGTATTCAAACGCGGCGTCAGCCATTGCACTGTAGAGATAGCATGCCCGCACGGCATGCCCTTCGGCTGTGTCCATTTCACGAACAGGAACATGATCCTGCACCCAATAAGGACTGGCATTTCTGTAAGACACATCATCATGATGCGAACGCTCGTTAAGAAAATATTCCGACAGTTCCAGATAACGCTTTTCCCCGGTACAGCGATAAAGCTTGACAAGCGCAAGCTCAATTTCCTCATGACCGGGCGTGTAAAACGACGCTGTATGTTCGATTTTAAACACCTTTTCCACAAGATCAGCATAGCGGCACATTGCCCTAAGGAGCTTATCCTTACCGGTTGCGTTGTAATACGCAACAGCAGCCTCGATAAAATGGCCGCAACAATAAAGCTCATGGTCCATTCGGCGCGTAAATCTCGCCTCCGGCTCACATGTCTGAAAATAAGAATTGAAA
>JAQXSY010000051.1 GCA_029219205.1 Bacillota bacterium
ATGTTTCCGTAATCAAACCATTCGCGGCCGGTATAAATCGCGCCCGCGTCGGAAGAACGCTTGACAACGTCGTGAATTACGTTATATTCGATTATATTATCGTTTCCGTTGTAGGTCAGAGCCGTATGAGGCGAGTTATACATTTCGTTATGAGCCGCGCGGTTTGCAACGCCTTCGACTGAAATCGCGGGCTGATACGTAAAATACACCTCCGACCAGTCGTGGATAAGGTTGTTTTCAACAACGCTTCTTCCCTCTTCATGTGTATCCCTATTACCGCTCTTTACACGGATTCCGCCCTTTCCGGTATGCGTAATCTCGCAGGTACGGACAGTATTGTTCAGTCCGTTTACGGTCATTGCGTCGCCGAAAACGTCGTGAACAAAGCAGTTTTCGATAACGCAGCCGCTGCCGTTCAGCTTTATACCGTCCGAACGCGTACATTTAAGAGTAAATCCGTCGAGCGTCACGTTTTTAACGCCGTCCGCCTGAATGAGCGGCATGGTTGTAAGCGACATTTCGATAAAAGGCTTGTCCGTTGTCGGGAAAATGTAAAGGAAGCCGTTTGCGCGGTCGATAAAGTACTCGCCCGGAGCGTCAAGCTCATCAAAAACATTGAAGAAATAGTATCTCCCGCCGGGAACTGCGGCATAATTGCTCAGATATTCGGGATCAACCGTCGCGTTTTCCGTGTCGAAGGCGAGTACCGGAGTCGAGCTGTCCGCCCAGTCGCAGGCAAACCAGCCGAACATCCAGATTCCCTCGCGGGATGCCCATGTCTTGATTCTTTCATTTACCTCTTTGCCGACGCCGTATCTTCCTGCCTTAGGATTGCGCAGCGACCACTTGCCGACGTCGCCGACGTCGGGGACGCTGTCCAGCTTAAGATACTGCCCCGCGTCCGGGTAACGCGCAAGCGTCATCCGCTCGCCGTTGCAGAAAACCTCGCAGCTGACACCCTTCTTAAAGCTGTCGTACCGGTCGCCGCTGCTGAAGGTGCCGGTCATATAAACTTCGTCCCAGTCGGAGCGTGTAAGTCCGCCTTTTTTCAGATCGTATTTGATAACCTTTTCGGGCGCGCTGCCGTGCAGACGGGACAGCTCGTCTTTGTCAAGCGGTACAATACAGCTGTCAGACAGGGTTATGCCGCCGTTTATAAGGACTTCTCCGTTGCCGTATGCGCGCCAGCAGGTATCCGAATCTTCCTCGCCGAGCGTAAATCCGCTCATATGGTATTCGCCGGCAAAAACCGCCGCGGTAAGAGAGCCGGCCGCGCCGTTCGCACGCTTTTCACGAAGAATATCGCGCGCTTTTTCAAAAGATGCAACCGGTGCGTTCTTGGTTCCGCCGTTTTCGTCGCTGCCTTCTGCCGAAATATACACATCCGCCTTGTCAAGGAGAGGACGTTCGGGCTGAGGCTCGGTTTTTTTGAGATTAACCGGCGTTGGATAAAGAGATTTTCTTAACATCGTTTATGCCTTTCAAAAATAATGAATAACAATACGCCTGAGAGAAAAGAAATCGTCATCTTCTGACAAATTTTCTGCCGATCTCGGACACGGGAATTTTAACAAAGTCCGGCAGAGCCTTTTGTGCGGCGGAACCGGGCAAAGGCATATAGTCGCCGTCGAGGCCTGCGTCCTCAGCCGATTTGAACAGCGGATTGTTTTCAACCGTGCCGTATTTATAAACCGAGTCGGCAATCCAGCCTACGCTGTCCTTTTCGGGCTGAATAACAATATTTCCCGAAACAAAAGCGCCGGTGGGATTGACCTGAAAACCGGGATCGTCGATCCGGTTGAAATCGTCGTGAATTTCTTTAAGCTCGGGATACTTTTCGGCCCAGATTCCCTCTCTGAAGCGGAATTTGCCAAACTGGCGCCAATAGCCTCCGCCTGGAGTTTCGTAGGACGCATGCGCCCAGCCGTGATTTAGAATGCCGTCCCTGCCGCGGTCATCGTAAAGTATCGCCTCGCCGGCGTTTACAATCACATTTCCGAATAATTTATTGTTTCTTCCGCCGCCGATATGAGCGCCGGCGTTTCCTGTGTTGATTATGTAGTTGCCGTATGCGGTCTGACCGGAGAGAGTGTCGTCCCAGTAAAGGCAGAACGGATATTGATCGCCGTCGCCGGTGACATCGAAAAAGCAGTTGTAGCGGACTATGTTGCCGTAAGCAAACCAATCCCCGCCGGAATAGATTGCGCCCGCGTCGGACGAACGTCTGACAACATTGCGTATAATATTATATTCCACGATATTGTCATTACCGCCGTAGCCGATAGCCATATGCGGCGCGTCGAACATCTCGCAGTGGGCGCAGCGGTTGCCCACGCCGTTTAGACCAACTGCGGGATTATAAGTCATGTATACTTCTCCCCAATTATGGAAGAGGCAGTTTTCAATCAGATTGTTTCCGGGAACAAGTTCGTCACGGCTGCCGCCGTTAACAATAACGCCGCCCCTGCCGGTGTGCGAAATCTCGCACAAACGGAAGGTGTTGCCGGTGCCGTTTATCTTTGCCGCATTGCCGTAAACGCCGTGGATATCGCAGTTTTCGACAACGCAGCCGTCGCCGTTTATTACGATTGCGTCCGAGCGCGTACATTTGAGAACAAATCCGTCAATCGTCACGTTGCAAGCATTTTCAATGCACAAGAGCGGCTCCTTTGCAACGGAAATTTCAACAGTCGGATTTTCGCTTGTAGGATAAACATACAAAATACCGTTTTCGCGGTCGATATAGTATTCGCCCGGGGCATCAAGCTCCTCAAAGACGTTATAGAAAAAGAACGGAGCTCCCGCGCGCGCGCCGTATTTACTTACGTACTCCGGATAAACCTTGCGTCTGTTCGTATCGAATTTTTTAACGGGAGTCGAGCTGTCCGCCCAATCGTGGTAGAACCAGCCGAAAATCCAGATGTCCTCGTGCGAACGCCAGGTCTTGATGCGTTCGTTTACTTTGTCGCTTACCGCGTAAATGCCCGGTTCGGGATTTCGCAGCTCACCGTATTCGTGAAAATAATTCTGAGGCGGATATTCAAACGGCTGACCCTGATCGAAAACTCCGTCCAGCCTCAGATATTCGTCTGTGTTTGGATAGCGCGCAAGCGTCATACGGTTTCCGTCGCAGAACACCTCGCAGCTTACGCCTTCCTTATGGGAGTCGTACTGCTTTGAGTTTGCGTATGCGCCGATAGGATAAATTCTGTCCCAGTCGTCACATGTCAGTCCCGCTTTTTTAAGGTCATATTTTCTAACCGCATGAACCGCGTCGCCGTGGAGCCGGGAGATTTCGTCCGAATTAAGCTCCTCGCCGTCAAAAAGCGCCGCGCCGCCGTTGATTATTACCTCGCCGTCGCCGTAAACGCGCCATTGCGAATCGGAATCCTCGTCGGTCAGCTTAAATCCGTTTATACGGTATTCGCCAGCCATAACCGCAATCTTAAGCGTGCCGGTTCTGCCCTCGGCGCGGAGCCCTCTCAAAATCGCGCGAGCGGCTTCAAAGGTTTTAACGGGAGCGCCGAGGCTTCCTTCGGCTCCGTCGTCGCCCTTTGGAGAAATAAAGATGTCTGCTTCGGAAAAAAGTTTTCTCGGCTCCTGAGCAGCCGGAACGGAAAGTCCCGCAGGCGCCGGAAAACTGTGTTTCATTTTACTCATAAAATCACCGTGTTCATATAAACATATTGCAGATTTTTTCTGACTGATTAATTCTAACATATACGCCGTCCTTTGTCAATTCATACTTTAATAATTACTGCGTCCCGCAAAATATGATATGGTATTGCCAAAATTAATTTTTTGTGATATCATAAAAAAGAGGTGACGCCATTGTTCAAAAAAAAGATACTTAAGATAACGCTTTACGTGATTCTGGCCGCCGCCGTCGTTTTCACAGTGCTTATGACCGATACAATCTGCGTTTTCAAAAGGCTGTCGGGATTTCCGTGTCCCGGATGCGGCATGACGCGCGCCTTAATGAGCGTGCTCAGACTTGATTTTAAAACAGCGTTTGCAATGCATCCTCTTTGGCCGGTAACGCCGGTATTTCTAGGAATAATCGCAGCGTACACGTTTGACCGCAAAAGGACCGCAGTGCGTACACGCATATATGAAATATCAATAATCGCCATTGCCGCGCTGATGATTCTGGTATGGATAATCAGACTGTGCTGCGGCTGGAGAGGCTGAGAGGAGGAAAAATATGCTGCCCGTTAAAAAGCACGTGCCTTCAAGAGCCGGCATGCTTTTAAACTACTCCGCTCTGCATTTGCTGACCGACGGCGTATGCGCGTCGGTAATGCTCGGTTCGGTTTTGATGCACGCCGACGCCGAAAAGATTGCAGGGCTTTTTTTGCTGTACAATCTGATCGCTTTCTGCGGTCAGGCGCTGACCGGAGCGCTCTGCGACAGACTCGGCAGCCTTCATGCCGCAGTGCGTTTGTCCGCGCTTTTAACCGCCTGCGGATTTTTGTTTCCGGCAACGCTGAGCGTAACGACAAAGGTAATTTTATGCGGCGCGGGCAACGCGCTGTTCCATACGTCCGCGGGGACGGCGGTCATCAGGCGCTACGGAGACCGCGCATATCCGCTCGGACTTTTTGTTGCGCCGGGAGCGCTCGGAATCGCCGTCGGATACTATATGCCGGTTGCCGGATACATACTTATACCGCTTATGCTGCTGTTTGCCGCCGCGCCTGACCTCGGAAACGGTCTTTTGACGGTAAAATGCAGCGAAAAATCGGTTTCGGAAAATCTGTACGCGGCGGCGGCGCCGGTAACGCTGGCAGTTCTCGCCGCAGTCGCGTCAAGGTCTTTTGTAGGCTCGCTCGCGCCCTCGTACCCGGTACACGGAGTCAAAACGGCGCTGATTGCGGCCTTTGCCGTCTGCGCAGGCAAGATGCTCGGCGGCATACTGTACGACAAAGCCGGAATAATTGTATGCGCCGCAGCGATACCGGCGGCGGCCGCCTTATCAATGCTGTTAAAAGGTTCGTTTGCGGCGCTGGCAGCGGCTCTGCTGATTAATCTTACCATGCCGGTTACGCTTGTACAGCTCTGCCGTCTTATGCCGAATTCGCCCGGCTTCGCGTTCGGAGTCGCCGCCGCGATGCTGTATCCCGGCATTCTTCTTGCAGGCACGGTCACGCCGGACATCTCGTCAGCCGCGCTTGCCGCCGGCTTTGCGCTCTTCTTCTTTTTCATCGTTTCGGCGGAAATCTTTCTCAGAACCGCGCGGCACGCAAAAAAAGATAAACAAAACGGCGGAGGCAAAACAGCGCCGGAAACCGCCGATTAATATTTTCAGGAAAGGATCAAATTATGAAAAACAAGCGTTTCTTTATAGCTCTTATATCAGCGGCGCTCGCGCTGATAATGGCATTCCCTGCATTTGCGGACGTAATCGTCTCTCCGATTGAAATTATTGAGGATCAATTATCCGGTGTCGGCACAATAATTATTGCGGTTCTTGTCGCCGCGCTCGTCATTGCCGCGGCAGTTATAGCGGTTATAATAATCGTTGTCAGAAACGACCGCAAAAACGCCGCGAACCGCACGGCGGTCAAAAAAGACGACGACGGCAGCGGTGAAAACAAAACTTGAAATATCTGCTTGCGCCGCTCATAACGGTTTTTGCCGAGCTGCCCGTACTGTACCTTTTCGGATACAAGAGCAGGCTCTTTATGATTTTTGCCGCTGCGGTCAATGTTTTTTCAAACATAGCCATGAACCTTGCGCTCGCGTGTTTTAGCCCCTCCGTTTTTGTAACGGTAACTGCGGAAGCGGCGGTCGTCGTTTTCGAATATCTGATGTTTTCGGTATTGCTCGGATTACGCAGGAGGCTTTTTTACGCAGTTGCCGCAGCAAACGCCGCGTCGGTCGCGTTGGGACTTATTATTTTCAAACTATTCTGATTCCGTGAAAGGAATAATAAATTGAAAAGCATACTGATATGCCCGGTATGCGGCAGAGCGCTTGAAAAATCCGGCGGCTGCCGGAAATGCGAAGCCGGACACAGTTTCGACATATCGAAGGAGGGCTACGTCAACCTGCTGATAAGAGGCGGTTCCGCGGACTCGGGAGACAATCTCGAAATGACAAAAAGCCGCACAAGGTTTTTGAACGCCGGTTACTACGCTCCGCTCGCCGAAGCGCTTGCCGGATTGATTCCGAAAAAAGACGCCGCCGTTCTTGACATCTGCTGCGGCGACGGATATTATACCAAAGCGCTTGCCGAAAGCGCGCCGGGCAACGCTTACTACGGCTTTGACATATCGAAAAACATGATAAAGACCGCGGCGAAGCGGAAGATCCCGGGCTCGGAATTTTTCATAGCAAATCTATCGTCCATACCCATAGCAACGGAAAGCGTCGATTTTGCGATACATCTTTTCGCGCCGTTCGGTCAAAACGAATTTTACCGGATAATGAAGCACAGCGGAACGCTTGTTTCAGTCATACCCGGAAAAAGCCATCTTTACGGCATGAAAAAAGCGCTCTACGGAGCGCCGTATTACAACGGAGAAAAACTTCCCGACGCAGCTTTATTCAGGCTTGCCGGAACAAAGCGCGTCGCCTACACAATGACGATTGAGGACAAAGACAGCATCGCCGCGCTCTACGGCATGACCCCCTACTGCTACAACACATCAAAGGAGGACGCGGCGCGGCTGCTTGCGCTCGACCGGCTGGAAACCGAAGCGGAATTTATCCTCGCAATATACGAAAAGCGCTGACAAAGCAAAAAAACACGCATGGATTTTTGATATCCATGCGTGTTTTCGGTTAATATCAGCCGAACATTACGGAATTTATAAGACTTTCGAGATATTCCTGACGGCCGCTTGAGCTGAGACCGACGCGGCCCAGCGAAAAGGCGTAATCGGACAGCGCCTCAAGGGACGTTCTGCGGTTTTTGATATCCGCGCCGATTCCGGTTTCAAAGCCGGCGTAACGGGACTTGACAAATTCGTCCAGTCTGCCGTCCTCGATAATCTTGGCTGCAAGTCTGAGCCCGAGCGCAAATGAATCCATTCCGGAAATAAAGCCGTAGAATATGTCCTCAGGACGGGCGGACGCGCGGCGGAGCTTTGCGTCAAAATTAAGACCGCCGTTCGTAAATCCGCCGCATTTGATAATCTCGTACATAGCGAGAGTGGTTTCGTAAATATTTGTCGGGAACTGGTCGGTGTCCCAGCCGAGCAGGCAGTCGCCCTGGTTTGCGTCGACCGAGCCGAACATATTGTTAATCGCCGCGGTGCGGAGCTCGTGCTGGAAAGTGTGCGCCGCGAGAGTCGCGTGGTTTGCTTCAATATTGAGCTTGAAGTCGCCGTCAAGACCGTATTTGCGAAGGAATCCGATAACAGTCGCCGCGTCAAAATCGTACTGATGCTTTGTAGGCTCCTTCGGCTTCGGTTCAATGTAAAAATCGCCCTTGAAGCCGTGCGCACGTCCGTAATCGCGCGCCATCGTAAGCAAATACGCCATATTGTCAAGCTCAAAGCCCATATCGGTGTTGAGCAGAGTTTCATAGCCCTCTCTACCGCCCCAGAACACGTATCCGCTGCCGCCGAGGCGTATGTCTATGTCGATAGCCTGCTTAATTTGCGCCGCCGCGTAAGCGAACACATCCGGATCGCAGGAAGTTCCCGCGCCGTGCGCATATCTCGGGTGAGAGAACATATTCGCGGTCGCCCAGAGCAGCTTTTTGCCGTGTTCCTTCATCTGCTCCTCGACAATTCCGACAATCACCTCAAGATCGCGGTGAAAATCGGCGAGCGTTTCGCCTTCGCTCACAAGGTCGCGGTCGTGAAAGCAGAAATAATCAACGCCGAGCTTGTTCATAAGCTCAAAGCCGGCGTACACCTTGTTTTTCGATATTTCCATGGAGCTGCTTCCGCCGAAGCTCTTGTCCATGGTGCCGATTCCGAACATATCGGTTCCGTCCGCGCAGAGCGTGTGCCAGTATGCCATGGCGAATTTAAGCTGCTCGCGCATGGTCTTGCCCATTATCTTTTCTTCGGGATTGTAATATTTGAAAGACAGAGGTTCTTTCGACTTCGGTCCCTCATACTTTATATTTTTTATTTCAGGAAAAAATTCTTTCATTGTACATATATCCCTTCGTTTTTTTCATTATTTCATTTTTCCACATTGTAGCACAAAGCATAACCGTTGTCAACAGTCTGCCCGTCCAAATACCGCCCGGCAAAAATCTTCCAAAAAAGGACGCGTTTCAAAAACACGCGTCCCTTTTTGCGATTATTCACGCATCCAGCCTGCGAACGTACCGAACTCAGGCGTAATCTTAACTTTGAATTTAAACTGCTTTTCGGAGAATTTGTACTCGGCTTCAGGCTGAGGACCGCAGGATGCGGAGCCGATTCCGTCGAGCTTGTAATCGATATGGACAATGGTCTCCTTGCGTTTTTTAAGATCAAAATTATGACGCACGGCGAGATCGTACTCGGAATAATGTGAAATATTGAAGTAAAAGTCTCCGGTATCGGACGTAAAGCGGAGTCCGTGACCGTTTGCGGTACCGACCGTCGCCCATTTGCATCCGAAGTGCGACGAATTCTCCTGAGGTCTGACGTACGGCACGAAATTATCGTTGGAAGTAGTCGAATATACGCCGAGAGAAGTCGAAATCTTCTTATCAGAGTAGCTTTCGGTCGGACCGTAGCCGAAATAGCGCGCAAATTCAACGCCTTCGGGCATTGTGAGCGCAAGACCGAACCTCGGAAGCGGCGGCAGACTCATATCCCTTATGTCAACGTCATAACCGAATTCACAGCTGCCGTCCGCATATACGCTGAACGAAATATCGGCGTATACCGAAGGCTTATAGGTATGATGACCGTAGGACACTCTCGCACCGACAACAACGGTATTTTCGGTGCGTTCCTTTATACGGCACTCATAGCATTTAACGTCGGCAACATCAAGACCCTTGTCGCGTACCGACCAGATATAATGGTCGTTGTCGATAGGCGCGCGCCACATGGAAACGCGTGCGGGAGCCGCGAGAAATTCCTTGCCGTTGTCTTTCAGCGAGACCAGAGAAGCGTTATGCTTATCGAAAACATATTCCGCCTCGCAGGCTTTGATTGTAATAAGACGTTCGCCGTCCGAAACAAAAATCGGAGCAAAAGGACGCGCGGGAGCCGCATATTCCGGCGCGGCTGAGCTGAGCGCGAGCTGAGTGAAGCCGACCTCGTATCCGGCATCAGCCCATTTTGTCGGACGGTTCTGACGGTAGGACAGCGTAAGCATACGCACGCCGTGCTTGGGCGCGTCGCTGTAATCGAGCGTATAGACCGTTTCGCTCATAGGAGCAACGTCGAGCGAGGGGATAAATCCGGACGCAGCGGTTTCGCCGTCGTTTTCCAGCTTCCAATATACGGAGATATCGGAAAGATCGCGGAAGAATCTGCGGCTGACAATTGCAACCTCTCCCTTTTCTTCATCGACAATGCGCGCGTCAACCGGCTTAATAGCCTGCTTTAACTCAAACATACCGGTTCCCGGCTTATGATTCGGAAAAACAAGTCCGTCCACGCAGAAGTTTCCGTCGTTCGGATGATCGCCGAAATCGCCGCCGTAGGTGTATTTCGGATCTGCATATTTGTCACCGGTTGCCACACTGTGGTCGGTAAGCTCCCAGACGCAGCCTCCGAAGAAACGCGGTTCGGAATAGCAAAGCTTCCAGTAGTCCTCAAGTCCGCCGGGGCCGTTGCCCATTGCGTGCGCATATTCGCAAAGGAAGAACGGGCTGTTTTTATAATCCTCAAGATTCAGAATTCCCTTTATGCCGTTCAGATCGCAGTACATGCGGCTCATGATATCGGTTGTTCCGTCTCCAATTCCGAGATCCTTTGCCTGGTTGCATCCCTCATAATGCACAAGGCGCGAGTTGTCGCGCGACCTGATCCAGCGCGACATTGCCCTATGGTTGTCGCCGAAGCCCGACTCGTTGCCGAGCGACCAGAAAATAATGCAGGGATGGTTTTTGTCGCGTTCAACCATACGCTCCGCACGGTCAAGGTATGCGTTTTTCCACTCGGGATCGTTTGAAATCGCAAAATTGTCGATATGCATGCCGTGACATTCAAGGTCGGTCTCGTCGCATACGTAAATACCGAGGCGGTCGCACATACCGGTAAAACGCGGGTCGTTCGGATAGTGGCTGGTACGTATCATATTGACGTTGTTCTGCTTAAGCATGAGCAGATCGTTATACATATGCGAGAGCGGAGTCGCGTGGCCGAGAAGATGATGGGAATCGTGACGGTTTACGCCTTTTGCTTTCACGGGCTTACCGTTTATCATGATAACGCCCGAAACGATTTCAATCTTTCTCAGACCGACGGGAATGGTTATGTACTCTTCGCCGCATACAATTTCAAGAGAATAAAGCTGAGGATTCTCGTCGGACCAAAGTTTTGCGTCCGGCACGCTGAAGCCGACGTTTCCTTCGCCGTCGAGGATAATTTCGCCGGAAGAAACGACGCATCCGCAGGGAGAATAGAACGTATAACCGATTTTGCAGTCTCCTATGGTGTCAAGGCCGACCGAAACCTCGGCGGACGAAAAGTCGGACGAAAGCTCGGGACGGACAAAGATATCGCGGATATGTTTGCGGTCGCGGTAAAGCAGATATACCTCGCGGAATATGCCGGACATACGCCACATATCCTGATCCTCGAGATAGGAGCCGTCGCACCATTTCAGGACAAGGACCTTAAGCGTGTTCGTGCCGGGACGGACGTAGTTTGTGATATTAATTTCGGAGGTCATATGGCTGACCTGGCTGTAAGCGGCGAACCTGTCGTTTACCCAAAGATAGAAGCAGGAGTCAACGCCCTCGAAATTAAGGTAAATATCCTTGCCGGACGCCGAATCGGGCAGAACAAAGTCGCGGATATAAAGTCCGCAGGGGTTGTCGTCCGGAACAAAGGGCGGATCAACCGGAATCGGATAGTTTACGTTTGTGTAATTGGGCTTGTCGTAGCCGCGGTCAAGCTCCATCTGCCAGTTCATCGGCACGCTGAGCTTGTCCATAAAGCCGCGGTCAAAGCCGGGCGCGGTGAAATCGCAAACGTCGGCGGGCGACGGATACCATTTAAAATCCCAATCTCCGCAGAGAGATTTGAAGAAAACGCTTTCCGAGCGGATGTCGCGCCGTGCGGACGCCGCGTCGCCGAAGGGAACAAAATATGCGCGCGGTTTTTCGCAGTTCACATGCAGTGTTTTCTGAGACTGATGATATTCGGGGAAAAACAACATTTCTTTTACCTCTTTAAATATATGAAAATTTACCTTTTATAATAATTAAGCGGATCGACTGCGGTGCCGTCCTTGAATACGGAAAAATTCAGATGATATCCGGTCGCAAGCCCGGTCATGCCGACAAGTCCGATAACGTCGCCGCGCGAGACTTTTTGTCCGCTTACAACATTGATCGAACTGAGATGAGAATAAAACGTCGCGATCCCGCCTCCGTGATCGATAAGAATATATTTTCCGTTCGCCGAATGATTTCCGATTTCGGCAACCGTGCCGCTGTTTGCGGCATAAATTTCGGTTTTATACGGCGCGGGAATGTCTATGCTTGTGTGAAACTGACGCTGCTGCGTTATCGGATGGATACGCCAGCCGAATCCGCTCGATATCTCCGTATACGCGTTCGGAAGCGGCCATATCATGTCTCCGCCGGCATATCGCGAATTGCTCTGCTTCATACGCTCGGCAAGCAGCTTTTCAAGCTTTTCGTTAAACTCGGATTCTTTATCGGTTATTGTCTTAAACAACGTATACGCGGTGTTTTTGTCGGAGTTGTACTTTTGCATTATCTGCTCGGCTTCGTTTGAGCGGACTTCAAGCTTGCCCCGGCTTTCTTCAAGCAGCGCCAGCCTGCCCGCCGCCTCGGCGTTCAGCGCGGAGAGCTCTGCCTGTGTTTTTTCAAGCTCCGCGCAGACCGAGTTGCACTCCTCCGTAAGCCGGCTGCCGTATTCGTAAAGCGCAGATACTCTTTCAAACTGAACGAGAAAATCTCCGATTCCGTCCGACGAAAAGAATACGTCGAGATATCCCGCGCTGCCGTCCTCGTACGAACACCTTAACTGTTCCCTCAGAAGCGACATTTTTTCATCAAGCTGAGTTTTAACCGTCCCGATTTGTTCTTCAAGCTCTCCGAGCCTACGTGCGTACTCAATTCCAAGCTTTTCAAGCGCGTCAATTTCGGTTTGCAACGCGTCGATTTCTGCGTCGATGGCCGTTTTCATTTTAACCGCGTCTGCAAGACCGTTTTTTGCGTTCTCGTAAGCCTGTTCCGCCGCCTTGCGCTCTTCGGACAGCTTGCCGATATTTTCGCGAAGCTTATTCAGCTCCGCGTCGCTGTCGGACGCAGACGCAAATATTACCGCGGCAGGGATAAATATAATAAGCAGAACCGCCGCCGCAAGCATGGCAAGCGTTCCACGTGAAACGTGCTTCATTTTCAAAATCCCGATCCTTTCACAAACACATGATAACATATCGCACAAACATTGTCAAGAAGCGCGCTTTAAACAGCCCGGAAAAGACGGGACAAAAAAACGGGAAAAGCTTATGCTCTTCCCGTTTGGGTTTAAATGAACAAATACGTTATTTTTTAAGAGAAATTGCGGCTTTTGCCTTTGCCGCGATATTTTCCGGAGTTAGACCGTAAAGCTCAAGGAGCGCGGGAACCTTTCCGGAACGTCCGAAGGAATCCTCAACTCCGACGCGCATAACGGGCACCGGACAAACGCCGGAAAGCGTCTCGCAGACAGCGGAGCCGAGACCGCCTATGAAGTTATGCTCTTCTGCGGTAACAATCGCGCCGGTTTCCTGTGCGGCGGCAACGATAAGTTCGGTGTCAAGCGGTTTTATTGTATGGATATCAATAACGCGCGCGTCGATGCCGTCGTTTTTGAGCAGCTCCTTAGCGCTGAGCGCCATATCGACCATAATTCCGGTCGCGACGATGGTAACGTCCTTGCCCTCGGCAAGCGTAATGCCCTTTCCGATTTCCATTTTATAGGTATCTTTGTCAAAAAGCGTCGGAATTGCAAGTCTGCCGAAGCGCATGTAAACCGGTCCTTCAAACTTGATCGCAGCCTCAACTGCAGCGCGGGCTTCAACGGCGTCTGCCGGATTGATAATCGTCATGCCGGGTATAAGACGCATTGTGCCGATGTCCTCGAGGCACTGGTGAGTCGCGCCGTCCTCTCCGACGGTTATTCCGGCGTGAGTCGCGCCGATTTTTACATTAAGATGAGGATAGCCGATACCGTTTCTGATCTGTTCAAACGCGCGTCCGGCGGTAAACATTGCAAACGAGCTTGCAAACGGGATTTTTCCGGCAGCCGCAAGGCCTGCCGCAACCGCGACCATGTTTCCTTCTGCGATTCCGCAGTCAAAGAAACGGTCGGGATACGCCTTCTTGAATTTTCCGGTTTTTGTTGCCTCGGCAAGGTCGGCGTCAAGCACGACTATATCATATTTTGCGCCGAATTCAACGAGCGCGTCGCCGTAGGCTTCTCTTGTTGCGATTTTGTCAGCCATTTCGGTTCACCTCCAAATCAAAGACCGGCAACGGACGCCTTGATCTCGGCGACCGCCTGCTCATACTGTTCGTCATTGGGCGCCGAACCGTGCCACTTGACGTTGTTTTCCATAAAGGACACGCCCTTGCCCTTGATTGAATGGCAGATAATTGCGGTAGGCTTGCCCTTGCACTCCTTAGCCGCATTCACAGCGCTTTCAATCGCGTTGAAATCATGCGCGTCTATATTGATTACGTTCCAGTTAAAGGCTTCGTACTTTTTGTCAATCGGAGTCGGATCGACAACCTCGGTTATGGGACCGTCGATCTGAAGACCGTTAAAGTCTACAAAAATCGTAAGGTTATCGAGCTTGTAGTGAGCGGCGAACATAGCCGCTTCCCAAACCTGACCTTCTTCAATCTCGCCGTCGCCCAGGATTGCGTAAACGCGGTAGTCTTTTTGGGAGATTTTTCCGGCAAGAGCCATGCCGCACGCCGCGGAAACGCCGATACCCAGAGAACCGGTCGTCATATCAACGCCGGGAGTATGCTTCATATCGGGATGTCCCTGAAGGTAGCTGTCTGCCTGACGGAAGGTCTTCAGATCCTCCTTCGGGAAAAAGCCTTTTTCAGCCAAAGCCGCGTAAAGACCGGGAGCGGTGTGTCCTTTTGACAGAACCAAACGGTCGCGGTCGGGATCGCGGGGATTTTTCGGATCAACTCTCATTTCTGAGAAATAAAGATATGCAAGTATGTCGGAAATAGACAGCGACCCTCCGGGATGACCGGATTTTGCGCTGTGAACAGCTTCAAGCGCGCCCAGCTTAATATCCGCGGATATGCGGCGCAGCTCGTTTATTTTAGCCTGTTCCATTTCTGCTTGTCCTCCTGTATATTTGAAAAAAATTAAATCACAATCAGTTTATTTTATAATATTTTCGGCATTTTGTCAATCACTTTGACAAATAAAAGTTATTCGGCGAGCAAAGCGTTGACCTTTTCGCGAAGTCCGAGCACAAATCCGTCTCCGCGCGGGCAGAGGCTGAAGGTCAACGGTTCGCCGGCTTCGTCGTCGATAAGCCCGACTACGCGGTCCCGTCCGAGCCTTGATTCAAGCAGGGCAAGCGCACGCTGATCCTGAAGCGCCTCGTAAAAATGGACGGCGTGCAGAGAGTAATACGCACTTCCGTCGGACGCCGGATATACGGACATGGCGTCTCCCGCCGGAGAGAAATAGTCGCCGCAGGTATCTGTAAGCGGATTCACCGGATGCAGGGAAAACTGGCTGTACCAGAAGTTAAAGCCCCACTGCAAAAAGCCCCTGATGTCGAATTTGTAGAGCTGAGAGCCGAGGACGCGGGTGCGCGAACCGGGCATTGCAAGAAAACGGTTTGAAACGTCGCGGCTCTGTCCGCAGCAGTAGTATGTCCAGAGATTCGGAACCTTGTGCTCAAGGAAGGGACCGATTGCGTTGCTCGCGGGAATAGGACAGTCCACGGCGCCGGTCTCATAAAAAGCGTAATCAGAAAGAGCGTCAAAAATCTTATAGCCTTCAAGCAGATCGGCAACGGTTGATTTCGCCCTGAGGTAGCTTTCAAGCGAGGAAATTCCCGGCTCGTCGGAAATATGGAACGCGCACTGCCTGTCTATGCCGAGCGTTTTAAGATGCGCGACCAGTCCGCTCACAAATTCACGGATAAAAAATCTGTATTCATCGCTGCCGGCGTCGGTTTCCCAGCCGAAGATTCGTTCAAAGCCGTTTTCCGTTTCCGCCATAACCTTCGGGGCGTGCGCCGCGCCCCACTGCGTAAACAGATGTGATATTTCAAAAAACTTAATGCCTTTTTCAAGCGCGAGCCTGACGTAACGGTCAAGCTTATCGTATCCGAAAGAATACCTGCCTTCGCGCCGCTCAATATCGACGAGCTGCACCGTCGGACGGTATCTGCCCACGCCCGTGTCAAGCGGAGGAGTAAGCACCGGAGTAAGTATCATATTGACGCCGCAGTTTACAGCCGCCTCCATATAGTTTCCGATGATTTCCCAGTGACGTTCGGAAAAAATACCGACGTTATAATGCGTCGCGAGGCAGTCGTTGTGGAACCACTGCGTATGCATGAGAGTTTGTTCGGGAAGCGCGGCGCCGATAACCGTCACCTTAAGCTCCGCCTCGGAAACGGAGCCGCCGCACACAAGCGAAATTTTGATTATATATACGCCCGGTTCAAGCCCGTCCTCGTTTTCGACGGTAAAAAGCATCGCGCGCAGCTGATTATACGGAACGTTCACCGGAAGCGAAGTGTCGAAGGGTATTAACAGGTCGGGGTATAAACCCGGTTCTGTGCGGAGATAATTATCGTCATGATAATGAGGATAAGCGGGCATTGTCACGGGCACGCTTTCGATGACCGAAGCCTTTATATACGGGCTGAGCGCACTCTCGATCCTAAGCTCGCACGATGCTTTCGGCGAACAGTCGATATTATCTGCTGTATACGCAAGCTGGAACGAAAGACGTTCGTTTTTAAGCATGGATATTTCGGAAAGCGCCTCTTTGCCGTCAATGTTTTCGTCAAGAAAGCACTTTGCCGTTGACGGAAGAATTTTTGTCTTTATCATATGCGTCGTCCTTTCGCGTGTTTCTGCCGGTTACATATAATTAATGGTGATTCTCTCCGCACATTATATCATACGCGTCCGTCCGTGTCAATCTTCTTGACAAGCGGGGCTCGCATGGTGTATTATTAATGTACAAATTTTCGGAGAAAAACGAATAAAAATCGTGTAAACGAGGTTATAAAACAAAATATGCCAACCGGATATCTTACGCTCAGAGGCGTTCGCGTACACAATCTGAAAAACATAGATCTGAAGATTCCGCGTGACAAGCTGGTCGTTTTCACCGGGCTGTCCGGATCGGGAAAATCTTCGCTCGCGTTCGACACGATATACGCCGAAGGACACCGCCGGTTTGTCGAGTCGCTTTCGTCGTACGCGCGCATGTTTCTGGGGCAGCTTGACAAACCCGACGTCGATTCGATCGAGGGGCTTTCACCCGCGATTTCGATAGATCAGAAAACAACTTCAAAGAACCCGCGCTCAACTGTGGGCACGGTCACGGAAATATACGACTATCTCAGGCTGCTCTACGCGCGTACAGGCGTCCCGCACTGTCCGTTCTGCGGCAAAGAGATCCGCCAGCAGACAACAGACCAGATCATCGATTCGATAATGTCGCTTCCCGAAGGGACGCGCTTCATGATTCTCGCGCCTGCGGTAAGAGGCAAAAAAGGCATGCACGAAAAAGTGTTCGAGGACGCGTCGCGCTCCGGATACGTCCGCGCAAGAGTCGACGGCATACTTTACGACCTGTCGGAAAAGATCGAGCTTGAAAAGAACAAGAAGCACTCGATAGAGATAGTCGTTGACCGTCTCGTTATGCGGCCGGACATACGCTCAAGGCTTTCGGACTCGGTTGAAACCGCGCTCGGCATAGGCGGCGGCAACGTAACGGTGTCGGTTGTCCCGCGCGAGGGAGAAAGCGCCGAGCCGGAGCAGACATATTCCCAAAACTACGCCTGCGAGGAGCACGGCTTCAGCATAGGAGAGCTTTCGCCCCGTATGTTTTCGTTCAACAGCCCCTTCGGCGCGTGCGAACGCTGCGCGGGGCTGGGCGAGCTCAGAACCGTCTCCGCGGATCTGGTCATCCCGGACAAAACAAAATCGATAGCAGGCGGAGCGATCGTGTGCAACGGCTTCAAAAGCATAGACGAGAGTCCGTGGATGCGTCCCCTCTACGAAGCCGTCGGTAAAAAATACGGATTTACGCTCGACACGCCGATAAACGAATTTTCAGAGCAAGCCTACGACGTTCTGCTGAACGGATCCGACACAGTTTTCGAGATCGACCGTTCCTACGAGGGAATGCACCGCCATCAGACAGTGCGCTTTGAGGGAATACTGAACATTATAAAACAGCGTGCAGATCAGACGCAGAACGAATATTACGACGAATTCATGGAAGACGTTCCCTGCCCCGATTGCGGAGGAAAGCGTCTGAAAAAGGAGATACTTGCGGTCACGGTCGGCGGAAAAAGCATCGTTGAATACTGCTCAATGACCATAACGAAGGCGCTTGAATTTACGGAAAACCTGACTTTTTCCGGCTCTGAAGCGGAGATATCGCGCGAGATAATAAAAGAACTCAAGGCGCGGCTGAATTTTTTAAAAAACGTCGGGCTCGACTACCTGACGCTGTCGCGTAAAGCGGGAACGCTGTCCGGAGGAGAGTCGCAGCGGATACGGCTGGCGACGCAGATAGGCTCGTCGCTTATGGGCGTGCTCTACATTCTCGACGAACCGAGCATAGGTCTGCATCAACGCGACAATATGAAGCTTATCGGAACGCTCAAAAGCCTGCGCGACGTAGGAAACAGCGTAATTGTCGTCGAGCATGACGAAGAAACCATGGAAGCGGCAGACTATATCGTCGATATAGGTCCCGGCGCGGGAATACACGGAGGAAACGTCGTTGCGGCGGGAACTCCGGACGAAATCAAGGCAAACGAGAATTCTGTCACGGGCGCGTTTCTTTCGGGCAGACGGAGAATCCCGGTTCCAAAGACCCGGCGCACGGGAAGCGGAAAATTTCTGACGGTTTTCGGAGCGCGTCAGAACAATCTTAAAAACATAACCGTCAAATTCCCGCTCGGCGTGTTTACGGTCGTAAGCGGAGTGTCCGGATCCGGAAAATCGTCGCTTGTCAATTCGATACTGTACGCGTCGCTTGCAAAAAACCTGAACCGCGCGTCAACCCGGCCCGGAGCGCACGACCGCATAGAAGGAATGGAAAACCTCGACAAGGTCGTATGCATAGACCAAAGTCCCATCGGACGCACGCCCCGTTCAAATCCGGCGACATACACGGGGCTTTTCGGAGACATACGCGAACTTTTTGCCTCAACGCCCGACGCAAAGCAGCGCGGATACGGAGCCGGGCGCTTCTCGTTCAACGTAAAGGGCGGACGCTGCGAGGCGTGCGAGGGAGACGGAGTAAAATGCATTGAAATGCACTTCCTCCCCGACGTATACGTAACCTGCGACGTATGCAAGGGAAAGCGCTACAACCGCGACACGCTCGGGATAAAATATAAAGGAAAGAATATATCCGACGTACTCGACATGACGGTCGAAGAGGGCGCGGAATTTTTTGAAAACCTTCCCAAGTTGCGCAGAAAACTTCAGATGCTCTGCGACGTCGGACTCGGGTATATAAAAATCGGGCAGTCGTCAACGACGCTTTCGGGAGGAGAAGCGCAGCGCGTTAAGCTTGCAACGGAGCTGTCGAAGCGGGCGACCGGAAAAACCGTCTATATTCTCGACGAGCCGACGACGGGACTTCACAGCGCGGACGTTGAAAAGCTGATCGAGGTACTCGAGAGGCTGGTCGACCAGGGCAACACCGTCATCGTCATCGAACACAATCTCGACGTGATAAAGACCGCGGATTATATAATTGACATGGGGCCCGAAGGAGGAGACGGCGGCGGAACAGTCGTCGTAAGCGGAACGCCGGAGCAGGTGGCGGAATGCGCAGAGTCATACACCGGCGCGTGGCTTAAAAAGCTGCCCGGCTTTGAATCCGTTTGACTTTTCTGCGTGAAAATATAAAATCTTTTGCCAAAAGAAAGGTCTGCCGAAATAAAACACTTGACAAACGCCGCAAAATGTGTATATAATATATGGTAACGTCAAAAAATATGCCAAAAATAAAGGGAGTGTGAAAAAATGCTCAGAACATATCAGCCTAAGAAGAGACAGCGTTCCAAGGAACACGGTTTCCGCAAGAGAATGAGCACTGCGAACGGCAGAAAAGTGCTCAAGAGAAGACGCGCAAAGGGCAGAAACAGGCTCACGCACTGAAAAACGGATAACATTGTCGTCGGAACAATTCTTCCGTTGAAAAACGGATCGGATGTTCCGATGACTTTTATACGGACAATTCAGAATGAAAGAATACGCAGTAAGCGAAGATCATCTATACCGAAAAGCCTATGCAAAAGGCAAAAAGGCCTCCTCGGCGACGGTTTCGGTCTATATACTTAAAGACTACGCTGCCGGAAGGCTGAAAAAAGAAAATCCGCAGAAGGAATTTATCAATCGTATAGGGCTTACCGTAACCAGGAAACTGGGCGGAGCAGTTGTCCGGAACCGCATCAAGCGAAGAATCAGAGAAGCGTACCGGAACGTAAAAAAGGCGTATAAGCTCAAAACGGGTTTTCTTGTAATAATAGTCGCGCACCAGACGTGCGCGGACGCAAAACCGGCTGAAATCGAGGCGGATCTTGTCCGCGCGTTCACAAAGCTCGGTTTAACCGGCAATCCGTCAGGCCGTGTTTGACGTTGGCGGCACAGGAGGTCCGGAAAAATCATGCTGAAAAAGCTCGTAACTCTGCCGATTCGATTTTATCAGAAGTTTCTATCGCCGCTCAAGTCCCGGCCGACCTGCCGGTTTTATCCGACATGTTCGCAATACGCTCTGGACGCGATAAACGAATGGGGCGTAATACGCGGTTTGGCGCTCGCGTTCTGGCGCGTGCTCCGCTGCAATCCCTTTAATCCCGGCGGCATAGATTACGTACCGAAAAGAAGGAACCGCAAAAACCAAAGTTGAAAAAACATTAAATTTATTAAAGAAAGAAAAACGAAGTGAACATTTTAGACATACTGAACGTACCGCTCGGGTACCTGCTCAAGGGCTGCTATTGGGTCATACCGAATTACGCCGCTGCCCTTTTGCTTTTTGCCATTGTCGTAAAGATTCTGCTTTTCCCGCTTTCGATAAAGCAGCAGAAAAACATGGTCAAACAGGCGTCTCTCCGTCCGAAGGAGATGGCTATCAGAAAGCGTTACGCCGGAAGAACGGATAAGGCAACGCAGCAGAAGCTCAACGAAGAGATCATGAATCTCTACCAGAAGGAAAACTTCAATCCGATGGGCGGCTGTCTGCCCATGCTCATTCAGTTTCCGATACTGATGTCGCTTTACGCGATTGTAATGAATCCGCTTAAATACATCTGTTCGATGAGCGCAGAAACGATAAGCGCGATAGGCAGCAAGATTACAGAGCTTTACATTGCGGCGCAGATAAACGTAGAAGGACTTTCATCGGCAATCGTAAGCAAGCTTGAAGCAGCGAAAGCAGCGGTTGAAGCCGGAAAAGACGCAGCCAACTCGCTTACGGGGATTGACATGGTGCAGATCATGCATCATACAGGCATCGAAAGCTTTGCCGGTATTCTTCCCGAAGGCTTCACGGCAAAGAACCTTCCCTCTTTTAACGTAGGTCCGCTCAACCTCGGACTTACGCCCTCGTTCAAGGAATTCAATATCCTTCTTCTCATTCCGATTCTGACATTCGTGATAGTATTCGTCAGCATGAAGCTGACAAAGAAAATGACTTATCAGCCTCAGCAAACCGGAGATGCGGCGATGTCCTCCAAGGTTATGGACTTCACAATGCCGCTCCTCAGCGTTTGGATCACCTTCACGGTTCCCGCCGTCGTCGGTCTTTACTGGATCTATCAGAATATACTCGGCACGGTTCAGCAGTATATTCTTAAGCTGATGTATCCGATCCCGGTCTTTTCCGAAGAGGAAATGAAGCAGGCCGAAAAGGAAATGAACGGCAGCATCCGCCGCGAAAAGAAAAAGGTTCGTTCGCTTCACCGCATAGATGAGGAAGACGAGCCCGAGCCGGCGCCCGAAAAAGAAACGCCCGCCGAATCCGAAGGACAGACAGGAGAAGAAAACAAGTCTCAGCCCTCCGGAGAATCTGTCGTCGCCCCCGCTCCGCTCAAGGACGAGTCCGACAAAAAACGCAATTGACAAAAAATTATAAGTCTTTACAGTCCGTTAACACAGAGAGGTATTCACACAATGAAACAGGAAGTAACCGCAACGGGTAAGACCGTCGATGCCGCCCTTGCAGTCGGCGCGGACATGCTCGGTGTGGATGTATCAAAAGTAACTTACGAAATAATAGAAAACCCGAAAAAGGGTTTTTTCGGGATCGGAGAAGTTCCCGCAAAGCTTAAAGTATTTTACGAAACAACTCCGGAGGAAACGGCGTTTGCATTTATAAAGACCGTACTTTCCGACATGGATCTGTCCGCGGAAGCGGAGCTTTCCGCAACAAACGAACAAAAGCGAGAGTTTCTGATAACAATAACCGGAGAAGATGCAAGCCAGCTTATAGGACATCACGGGGACACGCTCGATTCGCTTCAGTATCTCGCCAACCTTGCCGCAAACAAGCGCGAAGAGGACGGCAGCAGAAATTACACACGCATAACGGTCGATATCAAAGGCTACCGTGAAAAGCGCGCCGAGACTCTGCGCGAGCTTGCGCGCCGCATGGCTTCAAAGGTACTCAAATACAAAAAGAGCATAACGCTCGAACCGATGAATTCATACGAGCGCCGGATTATACACGCGGAGATTCAGAACATCGAAGGAGTCAGCACAAATTCGATCGGTTCGGACGACAGCCGCCGTGTAGTTATATTCCTTGAAGGAAGCCGTGCGCAGGAGGGCAAACCGCGCCGCGGCGCAAAACCATCAGGCAGAAAAGCTCAGCCGGCAGAGGCCGAAGAAACCGAAAGAACCGAAGAAACCGAAGAATAACAAAAAAATAAGCACAAAGCTTAAAAACAATCCGTACGAAAGGTCAGGATAAGCGTAAATGCCGGAAAAAAAAGCAAATAAAGTTATAGCGCAGAACAAAAAAGCCCGGCACGACTATTTTGTCATCGAAACGTACGAGGCGGGCATAGCGCTTTTCGGCACAGAGGTAAAATCCATACGATGCGGCTCGGTAAATCTGAAGGATTCGTACTGCAAGGTTGAGCGCGGAGAGCTTTTTGCAATAGGGATTCATATAAGTCCCTATGAAAAAGGCAACATTTTCAACCGGGATCCGCTGCGAGACCGCAAGCTGCTCATGCACAAGCGCGAGATACGTAAGCTTGAAATGACAACAGGCAGGGACGGATATACGCTCATTCCGTTATCGTTATATTTTTCGGGATCGAACGTAAAAGTCGAAGTCGGCGTCTGCAAGGGTAAAAAGCTGTACGACAAGCGTGAAGCGGAGGCAGAGAAGCAGGCAGGCAGAGATATCGAACGCGAAGCAAAAAGCGAGCGTTTAAGATAACGCAGGCACGAAAAAGCCGATACAGAATAACAAGCACAAAAGGGGTGTTTCCGCAAAGAAAGCATCCCTTTTTTCAGCCGCAAAAACATATAATTCCGTCAGAAAATCAAGGGAGTACCTCCCGGATGCAAAAAAATGTGATTTTTAAAAAGCTCAATTACTGTGCGGCGCAAACCGGACGCTTCCCTTCTTCAGACAAAGCAAGAACATGATGAAAACAAACAAAAAGACGGCATAGCCGCAAAGCCAGCCGTCTTTGTAATTTTTTAACAGACAACGTCACAGACTGCGTTCCGGACGCCGTATTTACGGTTACTGTTCTCCGTTAATCAGACCGAGAATGTCGCGGTCGCCGTAAACGCTCTCCCAGTCGCGGTTAAAGTCGGAAATAGCGTTAAGAGTAAGAGGGTGATAAATCAGATTTTCAAAAAGCTTGGGCGCAAGAGTAATCGCCTGCGCGCCCGACATAACTGTTTTATGAACCTGCTCAACGCTCTTGAAGCTTGCCGCAAGAACCTTTGAATTTATGTTATGCTTTTTAAAGAGTTCGACGATCTCGCTGACAACAAGTACACCGTCGGAGACAATATTGTCGAGACGGTTTACGTAAGGAGCAACAAAATCAGCCCCGGCGCAGGCGGCGATAAGAGCCTGCTGCTGAGTAAAAATCGCTGTCACAGTAACTTTAATACCCTCTTTTTTAAGACGCATAGTGGCTTTAAGTCCTTCGGGAGAAACCGGAATCTTGATATAAAAATCTCCGCCGACAACTTCCCGAAGCGCATGAGCTTCCTTAACGATGCCCTCTGCCGTCGAGGCGGTCGTCTGAATGTGAAACATACGGTCCGGACCGATGATCTCACGAATTGTCTTTATAAGGGTAACAAAGTCCCCGTTGTGTTCGCGAGAGATGATCGTGGGATTGGTCGTAACGCCGTCAAGCGGATAAAATTCCGCACATCTGCGGATCTCGTCCGTATTGGCACTGTCGATTATATAATACATCTCTAAACACTTCCTTAAAAAATCAATTTGTATCAATATTGTAACATCGCGTTCAAGGTTTGTCAATCGTCATGGTGTATAATAATATGGAATACGAAAAGACAGCGTATTAATAAATAAAAACATGGGGGCGTAAAGGTTTCGACGGGGATAGTGAACACTGATAAGCGGGTAGAGCCGGGCAATCTCTTTAAACGGTCCGATTAAAAAAATTAAACGCAAATAACAATACAGAACTCGTAGCTGCCTAAGTGCGCTGCCGTCCTTCCGGAGAGAACCGCGGCTCCGGTGATCGAATAAAAGATCGGCTTCCGCCTAAAGGAGGAGTGCTAAGGGCGTCATTTAGCGGTGAACGTGAATCGTAAGTTCGTGCTTATAGCGATCATGAACAAAAGCGCTGCCCCGGAGTTTTCTCGTCCGCACAGGGACTTTGGGGGAGAAAAATGAGCGGAATACACCCGTAGAAAGTCGGTCGGAGCTGTTTTCGGACAGGGGTTCGACTCCCCTCGCCTCCACCATAAGGTCCTTACTCGAACTATTCAGATTAAAAAAATCTGATTCGTTCGAGTAAGGATTTTTATTTTGCCCTAAATTTGGGCCACATCCAAAGAAATCATGGATGTGGCCCTTTGCTTTGTCGGCGAGTCCGTC
>JAQXSY010000052.1 GCA_029219205.1 Bacillota bacterium
CCGCAATCGAACCGACCGTCATTCCGATGATAAGCACGATAATACTTGCAAAAAATCCGACGACAAGAGAAATCCTGGTTCCGTAGACAACTCTTATGAAATAATCTCGCCCCTGGCTGTCGGTGCCGAAAAGATGCGGAAACGGTTTTGTCTGCGTTTTGCCCGCTTCCCAGTCTTCGAGCGCAAGCGTATATTCCTTATAGTTCATGTAGCCGGTTTTGTACTTGTGCTCTGCAAGATATTTAAGACGCTCTTTGTCGCGTTTGTTTATCATTTCCTCAAGCTCCGCCTCTTTTGAAAGCGCAGCTTTTTCACTTTCGGCAGTTCCCTTTTCACGAATTTTCGCGATGTCGTCGGTCAGACGCTTGACCTGCCCTTCGAAATATTCGTTGAAATCATTGTTTGCCGTTGAAGAATACTCCTCAAACTCGGTCTTATCAAGCACAACGCCGGTCTTTTTCCACTCGCGCCACAAGTCATACTTTTCAATCTGTTTGTACTCGCTTGAACCGTACTGAAAAGGACGCAGGTTGTTATATGAGGAATCAGAAGTCTTGCCGAACGAGACGCCGAGCATTTTGTCGTATTTATACGGCCAGAAGAAAGGCAGAAAAATCGAAATCAGAGTTATCAGGACAACAACGACAAGGCTCACCGTCGCAACCTTGTTTTTAAGAAAACGTTTTACTCCGTCCTTGAAAAAGGTGGACGACGGACGCATACGAACAATATACTCTTTTTCGGCATCCGTTGCAGGAAGAAAAACGTCAAGATCCGGTTGTAAACTAAACGGATTTTTCATGTTGCTGTCTCCTTATTTCAAATTGATGCGGGGGTCAACGACCTTGTACATTATGTCGCCGAGCAGATTCATAATAACTATGAGCGAGGCAAGAATAATCGTCGTTCCCATTATCTCAGGATAATCGCGGTTCGTTATACTGCTTACGAACTCGCTTCCGACACCCGGCACAGCAAAAATCCTCTCAACCACAAGCGAACCGGTAACAATATATGCAAGCATCGGGCCAAAATAGGTTATTACCGGAATAAGCGCGTTCTTGAGCGCATGACCGAATATGATCTTCACGGAGGAAACGCCTTTTGCTCTTGCGGTTCTTATATAGTCCTGCCCCAAAACGTCAAGCATAGAGGATCTCGTCAGTCTTGTTATATGCGCCATAGGAGAAAGCGAAAGCGTTATGACAGGCAGTACAAGTCCCATTTTTGTCGATCCGTTTGCCGGAAACAGAGGAATGGCCAACGTAAACGACAACAGCAGCAAAGTTCCCATAATAAACGACGGCATGGACACAAACGCGGTCGTTACAATCATGATTATTCTGTCCGAAATCTTATTTCTTCGGAGAGCTGCAACCGCTCCGAGTACAACGCCGACAACAAGCGCAATTCCCGCGGCAGCAACTCCGAGCACCGCCGAGGTTTTTAAACCGGTCATGATTATGTCAATAACCGATCTTCCCTTTTGCTTTATTGACGGACCGAAATCAAACTTTGTAACAATACCTTTCAGATATGTAATATATTGCTCCGAAAGCGGTACGTCAAGGCCGTATTTAGCTTTCATTGCAGCTTCAACTTCAGCTGAAACCGCTTTTTCCGATGTAAACGGGCCTCCTGGAACAGCGTGCATAACAAAAAATGTGACTGTTATGACAACCCAAATTGTCAGCAGCGCAAGCAAAATTCTCTTAAGAATGTAAAATAGAGTATTTGTGTTCATGCCTTCTCCTGATTCCGAACGTAAAAAAACGTCCTGCTATCTGTTTACCCATCTAAACTGGCACAGTATATGAAATTTCAGACATTATTATTTCGGCAAGTCTAATCAAAGCCGTTAAATCTACAAATAATTATATACATTATACACACCGGCCGCATAAATGTCAAGGTATTATTTCATATTGACCTGTTTTTTATTAATGGAAAAAGAACTTGATTTTGATAAAGAATTATGTTAGTATGAAAACATAGTGAAAACACGGCGTAGCACGCCGCAAATCTCAACCAGAAAACAACTTCGTTTTTATTTCAGGAGGTTTTTTATGAGGCACGAATTTATAATGAACGAACGTCCATCGAATACTCCTAACAACGCGATGCCGGACGGCGCGATAACCGGAAACGGCGACGTTGCGCTCATATGGTCAGGTATACCCGACAGGCTCAGACTTTACATATCGAAATCCGACTTCTGGAAAGGCGAGCCGGGCGACAAATCAACTGGCGGTCTCTCTCCTATCTGCTATATTGAGATAAGCCTTCCGATTATGGCGAATTCTGAATACCGCGTCGTTCAGAACATGGACGACGCATACATTGAAGGAACATTTGTGGACGCACATAATTCAACGGCAGTGCGTTCTAAGGTATGTGCGGAAGAAAACGCCGTTATGCTTGAGATTACGGCAACTCGTCCGGGTTCGTCCGTCGGAGTCGACCTGTGCACAATCGAAGGGAACGGAGCCGAAACATATTGCAAAGAGCTTGGCGATATGCACCTTTTGAAACGTGCGTTCTGCGACGACTCGCTCTTCTTCAAAACGGAAGCGTTTGTCTCTATGCGTGAGGTGTCCAGACATAAAAACGGAAATCTTGAAACCCTAAGGTACCTCATATACGTTGCGACAAATCACGATATGGCTTCCGCCCGAAGTTTTGTCGAAACCAAAGCGAGAATTGCTGATGACGAATGCTTCTGCGAGCTTGAAAAGCGTCACAGCGAATGGTGGAAACGTTTCTGGAGCAAAAGCAACGTACGTCTGCATGACGAGGTTATTGAAAATCACTGGTATGCAGGCTTATATACGCTCGCTTGCTGCGCGCGGAACAAAAGGTTCGCCCCCGGGCTTTGGGGAAATTTCTCAACACAGGACCGTATGCCCTGGCACAGCGATTATCATCTGAACTACAACTACCAAGCGCCGTTTTTCGGGCTCCCCTCCGCAAATCACACCGAACTTATGGACTGCTACGATACTCCGCTTGAGGACTTTGTCCCTTACGCACAAGAATTTTCACGTAAATATCTCGGATGCCGCGGTGTGTACTTTCCCGTAGGAATCGGTCCGATCGGACTGGACACTTCCGAAATACCCGGGACCAAGGAACACGGCAAGCTGTTTCTCGGTCAGAAGAGCAACGCTTCATTTGCCGCGATTGTCATGTCTATGCGCTGGTATGCTACCCGCGACATCGTTTATGCAAAAGAACATGCATATCCTTTTCTCAAAGAAGTCGCACAGTTCTGGGAGGACTACCTCAGATGGGACGGAGAGCGATATATTGATTACAACGATGCGATCCACGAAGTCGACTACTACATCGGTCCGGATTACTGCCCCACCCGTCACGGTGAAGTTAACCCGATCATTACTCTCGGCATGATAAAGAATATAATGCGCTGCCTGCTCGATATGCGCAGTGAGCTTGACGTTGACGCTGACCGTGCAGAAAAATGGCAGCATATCCTCGACCATATTTCAGAACCGATTTATACCGTAACAGACGGCAAGGAAATTCCGCGCGCCACAGAGATCGGAACCGAAAAAACGGGGCTTATACTTCAGTATATGTATCCCGCCGGAGAGCTCGGCAGCCGGACGAAGAATACGCGGCTCTGGAACGCCATGTATAATTTATTCTGCATGGACGACGAATGGGACAGCGAAAACCGCTTCTGCACATATTATCCAACGGCGGCACGCCTCGGTATCGACCCTGATCTCATTTTTGAAAAAATCCACATGGTAATTGACCTTCACGGACTGCCTAACGGACTTCACAGATGCAGCGGAGGAGGCATTGAAAACAACTCTGCGGTTGTAACAACAATAAACGATATGCTTATGCAAAGCTATGAGGGTGTACTGCGTTTCTTCCCGAACTGGAATCTGTCGCACGACGCTTCCTTCGGAACGCTTCGCGCAGACGGTGCGTTTCTTGTTTCCGCAGAGCTTAAGGGCGGAGTATTCAAAGCGGAAATACTGAGCGAAAAAGGCAGCGATCTTTCAATCGAAAAGCCTCGCGGTTCAGAGTGCGCATATAACATGATAAAAGAAGGAAAAATAATTCCTCTCGACAGCGAAACCGTTACGGTGCCTACCTATCCGGGCGAACGTATAACAATCGAAAAAGCCTGATTTGCATACTTCCTTTTCAATTTAAAATCAATTATGCCGAAGCAACGGCGGAATTTTCCGTCTGCTTCGGCTTTTTTTGAAAAAACAATGCGAGCTCTCCGACTTTATATCCCGCGTTTGAGCTCCGAACTTACGTTCTTGCATTTTATAAAACCGTATGCTATAATATTTTTTAAACCGTGACGCAAAGAAGGAGAAAAATGTATGCCGAATTTTACAAAGCAGGCAATCAAAGCCTCTTTTTTGAAGCTGCTGAACGAACAGCCCCTGAATAAAATCAGCGTACGCAGCATAGTCGAGGACTGCGGCATTAACCGCAATTCATTTTACTACCATTTTCAGGATATACCTGCTCTGTTAGAGGAAATTGTCAAAGAAGAAATTGACTCTTTGATTTTGAAAAACCCGACGATAAACTCCGCAGACGAATGCGTCAATCTTGCGTTTCGCTTTGCTTTTGAGAATAAAAAAGCGGTTATGCATATCTATGAATCCGTTAATCGCGACATATATGAACAATACAGCATGAAGCTTTGCGAATATGTCGCAAAAACATATATTGACACCATTTTCGGCAAAGAAACCGTAAGCGAAAACAATCGAAAAATTGCCATACGCTTTCTGAAATGTTTTTTATTCGGTTTGAAGTTTGAATGGATCCAAAACGGTATGCGCGATGACGCGGTAAATGAAGCAGTACGTATTACAGAGCTTTGCCGCAGAATGGAGGACGAGCTCATCAGCGGTTCGCATGAAACTTCTGAGAAATAAAAAATCAGGCCGCGCCGCCTGATTGCAATAACTTTTTCCCGCCGCCCGATTTTTCGGAAGCGGGACTTTTTGTCCGTAAATATTACGCCGTCTTGGTTTGCTCCGACGCACGTAAAAAAGGTCGATGTGCTCAGTGCCAAAAAAATTTCGGTTTAACTGCCGGTTATAATCCGGGGCAAGCCTAAATGACGATTTTACAGAAAAAAACCAATAAAACAAACAGCCGCCAAAACACTTCAGCCCCGGCGGCTGTTGAAACATCGCAATAACACCTATCGCTTCAAGCCGAAAGCGGTTCGGATAATATTGAACACCTTATCAACCTCGCTTTCGGTATTGAACATTGAAAATGACGCGCGCAACGCGCCGTTTTCTCCGGTTTCAAGCTTTTCATGTGCAAGCGGAGAGCAGTGAAAACCGCTTCTTACGCACACGCCGTACCGGTCAAGCGTCTCTGCGGCCTCATATGCCGGAACTCCGACGATATTGAAAAGCACTATGCCGCCGTCAGTAAACTCCGGCGCATAAACCGTAATATTCGGCGTGTTTGCCAGTCTGTCTGTAAAGCGCTTTTTCAACGCTTTCTGATGCGCAAGTATTGCGTCGGTTCCGACATTTGAAACCGTTTTAACTCCCTCGCACAAACCCGCAATGACCGGCGTTGCCAAAGTTCCTGCCTCAAACCGCTCGGGCAGGAAGTCAGGCATGGCGCTGTCAAACGAATTTATTCCGTTTCCGCCTTCGGCAAACGTCAAAAGTCCGGACACGTCGTCGTACTTATCGCCGAAGATAACAAATCCTCCGCCCTGAGGCCCCATAAGTCCCTTATGAGACGGTGCACACAGAGCATCAATGTTGCAGCGTCTCATATCAATACTGTGAGATCCGGCGCTCTGAGAAGCGTCAACTATAAAGACTATGCCGTTTTCTGCGCAGTATCTGCCGATCTCATACAGCGGCAGGCATACGCCGCATATATTTGACGCGTGAGACACAATAATGGTTTTCGTATCCCTGCGCCTCATACGGCGGATACTGTTCATAACGTCTTCGGTATTTGTGCTGAAAGCGTCGAAAACGTCAAACGACAAATCGCCTCTTCCCGAAAGCACCGATACCGGACGGTAAACCGAATTGTGCTCTGTGTTTGAGATAATCGCGTGAGAATTTTTGGCGCACAGCGCTTTAATTGCAATATTCAGCGCATAGGTTGCGTTATATGTGAATACAACGTTTTCCGGCAAGCCCGAGCCGAACATTTCCGCCAGCAGGGTGCGGCACTCAAAGATTTTTTCACTCGCCGCCCTTGAAAGACGGTGAGAGCTTCTCCCCGGATTGCCGCAGTATGTTCTCATGCATCTTGATACGGCGTTTATTACGTTCTCCGGCTTCGGGAAAGTGGTTGCGGCGTTATCAAAATAATACAGTTCGGAATTTTTCATTTTACGGCAGAATAATGAATCGAATTTTCGTCGAGAATACGCAGCGCGTTTTTCTCAAAACGGCTGTCAATCCTCAATCCGTAAGCGCATCCGCGCGACGAAAGGTTTGAGTCGAGTTTTACCGTTTCCGACGGGATCGAATAACCTGCAAGCAGTTGTTTTGCCTTCATTGCGTATGTCGCGGAACGCAGTGTTATCATTTAGGACCATTCCCTGATTTATTCTTGGGAAGCATTTATGCTTCCTTAAACAGTATATGTCTGCTTTGCCGTCTCGGTTCGTTTTTCCCTTATGTTCGTTTTTAAGCACGCATTGACAAAAACATTTGTTCCTGCTATAATCTGAAATATTAATATAAAAAACGGAGCGATAATATGGCGATAATATTTGATTTTGAACGAAAAGTTTTCCGGCTCGACACTCCCCAATCAAGCTACGCTATGTACATAAGCGAGTCCGGTTTTCTGATACATCTTTATTACGGAGCAAAGATTCCGGACACCGACCTGATTTATCTTGCGAAACGTCCGAATACCGTATCATTCAGCGCGCTGACCGCAGATCAAAAGCTGACTCTCGACTCTGCGCTTCTTGAATATCCGACAAACGGTATTTCGGACATGCGCAGCTCTGCGCTGTCGATACGAGGCTTTTCTGGAAATTCCGCAACAGACATACGGTACCGTTCACACCGAATTTACAGCGGCAAACCCAAAATTCCGGGACTTCCCGCCACATATGCAGAAAACGAAAACGACGCCGATACTCTTGAAATCGTGATGTATGACGAGCTTTGGGACGCTGAAATCACGCTTTTCTATACAGCATTTAATACACTCGACGCAATAACAAGATCCGTGCGCGTAAAAAACAACGGCACAAAAGCGTTTGACATCGAACGCGTTCACTCCTCCGCAGTCGATTTCTACGACGACAATTTTGAAATGCTGCATCTTGAAGGAAGATGGGGCAAAGAACGCACTCCCGTCAAGCGCAGGCTTATGTACGGACTCCAGGGAATACAGTCAAAGCGCGGTTCGTCGAGCCACAATCACAATCCTTTTGTTGCGCTCTGCCGCGACGGATGGACAGAAGAAAGCGGCGAAGTTTACGGTTTTTCGCTTGTTTATTCCGGGAATTTTTCCGCAGAGGTCGAGGTTGACAGTCTAAACAGTACACGCGTGCTAATGGGTATAAACCCAACGGATTTCGGATGGCATCTCGACGCCGGAGAAAGCTTCTGCACGCCAGAAACCGTCATGGTATATTCAAATGAAGGGCTCGGGAAAATGAGCCGTACCTACCACAGACTTTATCGCAATAACCTTTGCCGCGGAGAATGGAAGACAAAAAAGAGGCCGATTATCGTCAACAACTGGGAAGCGACGTATTTCGGTTTTGACGACGACAAATTGGTCGCTATCGCAAAGGAAGCATCGGAGCTTGGCATAGAGATGCTCGTTATGGACGACGGATGGTTCGGAAAACGCAACACAGACAACTGCTCTCTCGGAGACTGGTATGTCAATCAGGACAAAATCCGCGGCGGGCTTAAACAGCTTGTTGACCGTGTAAACGCGCTGGGAATTAAATTCGGAATATGGTTCGAGCCGGAGATGATTTCACCGGACAGCGACCTTTTCCGCGAACACCCAGACTGGTGTCTGCATGTAAACGGAAGAGAATGCTCGATTGCACGCAGTCAGTATGTTCTTGATATGTCAAGAAAGGATGTCCGCGACAACATATTCGAACAAATGTCAAAAATTTTGTCGAACGCAAATATTGAATACGTTAAATGGGACTTCAACCGCAACCTGACCGAAGTTGGGAGCGAGCAGCTGCCTCCAGAAAGGCAAAAAGAAGTCGGTCATCGCTACGTTCTTGGAGTCTATGAACTTCTTGAACGGCTCGTCACCGAATTTCCGAAGCTTCTGCTTGAGGGCTGCTCGGGCGGAGGCGGAAGATTTGACCCCGGAATGCTTTATTACAGCCCTCAGATCTGGACAAGCGACGACACGGACGCCATCGAACGTCTTGAAATACAGAACGGCACATCAATAGTATATCCGCCTTCAACAATGAGCGCTCACGTTTCTGCAATTCCGAATCATCAGACAGGAAGAAACACCAGCTTCAAAACACGCGGAGATGTTGCGATGGCAGGCGCGTTCGGCTACGAGCTTGATCTGACAAAGCTGAGCGAAGAAGAGCGCGAGCTTGTCAGAAAACAGGTCAGAACCTATCATGAATTTTACGACACAATACAGAACGGCGAATATTACAGACTGATAAACCCGACCGAAGACAAATCAAATCCCACCTGCTCCGCCGCCTGGGAATCGGTATCCGGAGACAAACGCGACGTCATTGTAACTTATGTTGTAATGCGCACGTCGGTCAGCATTTCGCGTTATGTAAGGCTTCGCGGACTGGATCCGGACTTGACTTATACGAATACCGAAAGCGGCGAAAGTTATTCCGGCGCACTGCTTATGAACGCAGGCATTAATTTGTCGTGGAATCACAAGGACGGAGACAGTACTGTTATTCATTTTAAAGCTCTGTAAAAAATAATTACGGCAACCGTTCGGGACGCTTTTTAGAAGGAAAGCGTCCCGAATTTTTTATATTCCGGCGAAAAAAAATGAAATGCTTTATACGATACCGTCTTTTTTCACTGCGGATTTTACCCGAATATACATCGCTGCCGGCCCGTCAAAATCCGGGATGTCAAGCGATTTGGATTTTACGGCACATCCGCCGATCAGACCGACCGTCCTGAAAAACAGCGTACGGAACACAATGCCGTCTGCCTGTTTATTAAGTTCCTTTGGAACATGGTTTTTCATGATTCGGCAGGCACAGGAAAACAGCTGCGAATAAAGATCAGCCATCATTTCAGCTTCGGTTGAAAGAATTTCAAAAAGGCTATTCTCTTCCGCTTCAGTGAGGATCATAAATTCCGGTTCAATTTCTCCTGAGACAGTTCTGCGAATTTTTTCCTCAAGAGCAGCACGATCAACGTTTTCAAAATACTTGTTATTTGCCGGAAGAACATTAAAATCTGCTGCCGATGCATAATAATTTTCGTCTATTCCTGCGTAGCCTGCAAAAGAATTGCACCCAAACTCGTCGTCAAACTCATCGATTGAGATTCCGTAATTAGTACCTGTTGCACCGTCATACAACATATCCTTTTCTTGGAATTGAGGATATTTCTTTTCGAACTTCTCATTTCCTTGACGCATGACCGGCCAAAGCAAACTCCAGAGCAAACGATTATCAGACAATTTTTCGCAAAAACCGTTCAGCCCTCTTATTTCGCCGAGCTTTTCTCTTATGCAGTTCAATATTTCCTTTAGAACAGGCTCAGCTGTTTTTACTGCCTTCGCAGAGAACTCCTTTGTGTAATCATCTGTAAATATCACAAGATTTGTTTGATATTTGCCCGCAGGAGTTTTTGAAATAAGATTATATTCTTCCAGCACTGCAATTTCGTCTTCGAGATAAACGGTTGCGACTCCAAGTTCAATCGCAAGTTCCCTTGCCGTCATAGGCGTATAATATGCCGACATCAAAATCTGTCCCGGAAGTTTTCTCGAAAAAAGGTTACAGTATTCACGGTTGAAATCACCATCAAATATCGTTTGAAACTCAAACGGAGCAGGTTTAAAGCTTTTTTCTCCAAATTCTCTTTCCATACATATACCCTCTTTTAATATCTTTCTGGTTTTATAAAGATAGTACTTTACCATTTCGAGAGAAATACCAAATTTTTCCGAAATTTCGGCGCAGGACAATTCATTATAATAATATGAAACAGCGCACTCCCTGTATTCTTTTGAAAGCAGCGCTATTTCACGACGGAGCCTTTGAATATCGTCCCGCAAAAGAACATTGTCAGTGAAATCAAATTCCTCAAACGAATTGTCGTCTAACTCGTCAAATGAAAAACGGCTTTTCTTCCGCATAAACTTACGGTAGGTATTGGCGGCTATTCCCCAAACATATCCGTAAAACGCATTGTAATTTCTGATCTTGTCAGAGCTTTGCAGAATCGCCAAAACAATATCGTTTGTAAGATCCTCCGCATCGTTCTTGTCAGAAACCCGCGATAATGCATATGCAAAAATCGTTTTAAGGTTTTCTTCGACAAATTCTGCCGAACTTTCCCGTATCAATTTTTTCTCCTCCCAACAATATTTTTGAAAGCTTTCATTCATATAGTACCGCGAAAGTGAATTCGGTTAGTCTGTTTTCAACATTATTTTTCCAACAGCCGCACGCCGGCTAAATCTGCTCAGATTGACAAAAAAACAAAATATAAAGACCGGACAGCCGATTAAGCGCGTCCGGTCGGTTTTTTATTATCCAATGCCAGCGGAAAGAACCGCGTATGAAACATCCGACGTAAGCGAATCAATATTGCAGAGTATGAGCACTGCGTCGATATCGTTTTCATTAACATAGTCCGCAATTATCTGTCTGTAATACCGCGGGTCTATCAGATCCAAATCATAATGCCGCGCAAGAAACGGCGCCATGCTGTGCGAAAAGCTGTCTTTAATTATAAGAAGCTTCTGTCTTTCCTGTCCGTCGTTTTGCCGAATTGTAACAAGCGCGTTATTGCTCGACAAAAACGACGAATATTTATCCTTGCCTTCAAGATACACGCGGTCGTAAAAACCGCCAAACGACTTTTCTCCGTCAATAGTCGTCACAAATTTGTCGTCGCCGTCGTAGCGGAAATAATACATACTGTCCGGCTTTATCCATTTCATGCCGGCGCTTGACCATGTTGTTCCGTAAAAGCTGTCGGACACGAGCTCTATTTCGAAAGCGTCCTCCGGATACGGCTGAGCTCCGAAAACCCCGATAACCGCTTCATAGCCGACATACGCTCCGAACGTTGTCCAATGATGGTCGGTCCGGTAATAGAGCTGATTTGACGAATCGGAATCGATTATCGTGCGCCTGAGATCGATATAATTTATTCCCGACACATATTCCGATACGGTATTCCAAAGCTTTTCACGGCGTTCAACCGGATAAAGCGAAGGCAATTCATTTAACATAACATCCTCGGTTTTCCCGGCAAGCGCGAATACCGTTTTTATTCCGCGGCTTTCCATAACTTCGGAAAATGTTTTTATGCTTTTCAGATTTCTCTCAAGATTCTCTGTGGAAGGATAATCGTCACGATCTATAAGATAACCGTTTTTACCCAGAACAACACCGTTGTTTTCACGTTTGCCTAGGGATATTTCGAACGCAGATTTGACGCCGACAAAGGCGTCCCTCATCGGAAATTGATCCGCAAGATATTTTGTGATGTCAGACATATACTTTCCGTTCGCAACCCGGTCAAGAAACTTCCCATTCCTGATTTTTTCCGAAAAAGAACCGGAATATTCCGAAGACATAGACGGAAGCTGCATAAGCGTACGGTTTTCCTGCTCTGACCATTCCTTGTCGGGAAGGATCAGTCCGGCAATCGCAAAACCGAAGAGAAACAGGAGGAACAACGCAATCAGAAGTATGTCCGTTGCGCGGCTTTTCGTGGATAGCGACATCTGCAAATCGTAATATTTATCCGAACCCGTAATTTTTTCTTTTTTCCTGTCCATTATTCGTTCTCCGAAATAATTTGCTGGCTGTAAACCAATCCTCGGCTTCCGTCAATCGTTACGGTTGTACCGGAACGCAGTATCTTTGTCGCGCCTTCCGCTCCGACGATAACCGGGATATTAAGCGCCTTCCCGACGATCGCAGCGTAAGAATCCGCACCGCCGCGTTCGCAGATTATTCCGCGCGCCCGGCGGATCAGTTTCACCGTCTTATCCGACACAGTCGGAACAACAAGTATTTCGCCGTCGGAAAAACGTCTTGCCGCTTCATCCTCGTCACGGCACACACAAAGAGTTCCGCAAACGCTTTCATTTGTTACTCCGAGTCCCGAAACCAAAACGTCTCCGACGATTTGAACCTTAAGCATATTCGTTGTTCCGGATACGCCGAGCGGTAAGCCGGCGGTTATAACAACAAGATCGCCGTTGCTGACAAGTTTTTTACGGAAAGCCGATTCAACCGCATGAGCCAAAAGTTCGTCCGTATTGTTCATCTCGTCGATCAGAATCGGCGTAACTCCCCACGACATATTCATATGACGGCACGTTTTTTCGGAAGGAGAGCATCCGATTATATCGATGGCAGGTCTGAATCTGCTCAGCAAACGCGCGGTCAGTCCGGACTCAGTAACAGTTATTATCGCAGCGGCGCCGAGGTCATGAGCCGTTGTGCATGTTGCGTGAGAAATTGCGTTCGTTACGTTTGACGCGCTGCTCATCTGGTATTCGTAAAAACGCGTTCTGTAATCGATGTCGCTCTCGGTTCGGCGCGCAATGCGGTCCATGGTTTTAACTGTTTCAATCGGATACAACCCGGTGGCTGTTTCTCCAGAAAGCATAATTGCGCTTGTGCCGTCATATATGGCGTTTGCAACGTCGGTTATCTCCGCACGAGTCGGCCGTGGATTGTGAGTCATGCTTTCAAGCATCTGTGTGGCTGTAATGACCTGCTTTCCGGCTTTGTAACACTTGAATATCAGCTTTTTTTGTATGACAGGAATATTTTCCATGGGGATTTCAACGCCCATGTCGCCTCTTGCAACCATTATTCCGTCTGCTTCGTTCAGAATTTCATCAATATTTGCAACGCCCGCAGCATTTTCGATTTTTGCGATAATACGCATATTGCTGCATCCGTGCTTTTCAAGTTCTGTACGTATCATCCTGATATCGTCGGAAGACTGTGTAAACGATGCGGCGATAAAGTCAAAATCCTCGCGCACGCCGAAAGCTATGTCCTCGCGGTCGCGGTCGCTCAAAAACGGAAGCGACAGCTTTACTCCCGGGACATTGACGCCTTTGCGGTCGGAAATTGTGCCTCCGTTAATAATCCGGCAGTTTATCCGGTCGGCGTCGCTGCTCTCAACGCACAATTCTATCAGACCGTCGTCAATAAGTATCGTGCTGCCCGGCGTAACGTCTCTGTAAAGCCCGGGATATGAAACGGTAACTCCGTTTTCGTCACCCTCGGCGTCGCCGGAATAAAGCGAAAAATATTTTCCCGCCTCAAGCGTTACCCTGTGATTTTTGAACGTTCCGAGACGAAGCTCCGGTCCTTTTGTATCAAGCAGAAGCGCCGTGTGGCTTCCGAGCTCCGCTCTGACTTTTTTAACAATATCGGCTTTTCTTTTATGACCTTCATATTCTCCGTGCGAAAAATTTATCCTTGCAACATCCATGCCGGCAATTATCATGCTGCGTATAACGTCTTCGTTCTCGGACGCCGGCCCGAGAGTACAAATTATTTTCGTTTTTCTCATGTTCATTCGACAATACTCCTGGTTAAAATGGGATTGCATTCAAAAATTTCCGTATAAATATCTGCGTCAGCCTCATTTACAAATTCGGCAATTCGTTTGCAGACCGGCTTCTCTGTATAGTAGTGTCCGGCAGCGATAACGGTAAGCGGCGTTTCGGACACGTCAACAAGCGAATTATATGAAACCGTTCCCGTCAAGTATGCATCCGCGCCCGACATCAGCGCGTCGTTAATATAGTCCTTGCCGTCGCCGCCGACAACCGCAACACGTCGGCAGACGGATTTTCCTTCAACCGAGTGTGCAAACGGCGAGCCGAGGCACTTTGCGGCGAACAGCGCAAATTCGGCAGGAAGCATTTCGCGCGGGAGATTTCCGATCCTTCCCAGACCGTCAGTCCCAAAAGGGCTGATCTCCGAAAGCTCCAGGCACTCCGCCAGACAATCGTTTACTCCTCCGGAAGCTTTATCAAGTCGTGTATGAAACGACATTGCGCATATTTCCCCGCGGATAAGCTTTATCAGCTTTGGGGATTCAATCGAACGGAGCGGCTTAAAAATCAGCGGATGGTGAGATATAATTACTTCAAAACCGCCTTTCTGCGCAAATTCAACGGCTTTTTCCGTTATGTCAAGCGTAACAAGCACCTTTTTGATTTCTCTTTGCGGATCCGGACAGCACATAAGTCCGTCGTTGTCCCAGTCGCAGGAAAGCTGAGTCGGCGCCTTTTTGCTTAAAAAATCATACAGTTCGCAAACCTTCATAAATTCTCACCCGACAATATTTCTTTAAGTTCAAAAATAAGCTCGTCCTCGTCTGTGTTTTCGGGATACGATATTCTTTTCCCTTCCCGGCGCTTCACCGCAAGCTCAAGCTCGTGTTTTGCCGCGCGGTACATAAGCGGAGACCTGCAATTTAAAAAGAATTCCCCGAGCGTAAGCTGCGCCGGAGTAAGACTTCTTTTTTTTCCGGTATAAGAGACGGCATATATCCGATATATCTTGCCGTCCTCGCTGTCTGCCGCAAACGTTCCGTCAAGCACCTCAAAACCTTCGGAAGCAAGGTACGCGCCGAGCGCTTCCGGTTTTGTCATCGGCTGAAGAATCAGCCGTATGCCCGGGCGTCTCAGCTCTTTTTTTCTGTCGATTATATCGCGGATGAGCTCGCCGCCCATCCCGGCAATAATAATATCTGCTACTTTTGGAATGTCTATTCCTTCAAGTCCGACTGCAACGATAACATTTATTTTTTCTTCAAAACCGTTTTCACGGATATTTTTTTTTGCTCTTTCAACCGGACCCTCCGCAATATCAGACGCAATTATCGGCGCCGAATGTCCGCATTGTGCAAGTGCGACAGGAATAAGCGCGTGATCGGTGCCGATATCAAGCACCGGTATCCCGCTGCGGACAAATCCCATTATCGCAGAAAGTCGGTTCTGTAATTTAATCATATTCATACGCACACGGGGCAAGACACGGTAATTCCGATATCCTGCCCCATATCTGACGTTTAGTCTTTCCCGTTTTCTTTTTCAGCAAGGAACGCGTTTATGCGTTCGACAAGCTCGTCTGCGTCTGTGCCGTGAACTTCGCACGCCGCAGCGATAGTCTCGCCGCGAGATGCAGGGCAGCCCAGGCAGTGCATCCCGATTTCAAGAAAGAAATCCGCAGTTTCAACGTCATAATCAAGTATGTCGCCTATAATAGATTCTTTTGTTATTTCCATTGACTTTACTTCCTTTCCGTATTATAATAACTACATATCTATTATAAATACAGATATATTATATCCGTATTTGAACGTGTTGTCAACGAAATTTTTAGTAAGGAGCAAAAAACAAATGTGTATTTTTTGTAAAATAATTTCCGGAGAGATTCCATCGTCAAAAGTGTATGAAGACGAGAGCGTTCTCGCCTTCCGGGATATAGAACCTCAGGCGCCGGTACACATTATCGTAATACCCAAGGAGCACATTGAATCCTGCGACATGATAGACGAAAGCAGCAGCGCGATGGTCGCGTCGATTTTCGAAGCAATTCCGAAAATCGCAAAAATCTGCGGTCTGACAAACGGATACAGAGTTTTAACCAATGTCGGCGAGGACGGCTGCCAAAGCGTAAAACATATGCATTTTCATATTCTCGGCGGCAAAAAACTTCCCGACCGCTTAAGTTAAGGTTAATTTAAAAAAAGACCGGAACAAAAAGCGTGATGTTCTTATCGGAGAAATCATCAAACGGTTCGTCCTCATAAATAGGTTAGCTTATTTTGCTCCGCAGTAAACAAATATAAACCCCGGCAGATTTTTCAAGGGCTGCCGGGGTTTTCTGCTCGATAAATTGGAATTTGTCAAGTTGATTAACGCGTTTTTCCTTTCTGCTCACAGGATTTGCCAACCAGCGTGTACAACAATTCCGATTTGTCGGGCATATTATCAACCCGTTTTGCTCATTATACCACAAATTTCAATAGAAAAAGCAAAGCCGCCTTTATATTTCAAAAGACGGCATCTGTCACTTTTGCTCAAACCGCGCGCGGAGCTTTTCCAGCGCACTTTTCTCAATCCTTGAAATGTAAGAGCGCGATATACCGAGTTTCTTCGCAATCTCTTTTTGCGTCATCGGTCGGCACACAGAGACGTCAACGTCCGCGACGCCGTACCTTTTGCAGATAATTTCACGTTCGTCAAGTTCTTCGAGAATGAACCTGTAAAGCCGCTCCGAGTCAATTTTTAGCTCCGCGATTTGCTCGACGTTGATGTTGCTGGAAATGATATCTTCAATTGTG
>JAQXSY010000053.1 GCA_029219205.1 Bacillota bacterium
CTTAAAATGCTCGGAGAATATGACGGCAAGAAGTTTATGAACATCTGCGACGATAATTTAAACCTCGACAGCGAAGACGAGAAAAAGGCGCTGGAGGAGGAAAACACCGCCGCAAAGGATATGTTTGACGCAATGAAGGAAAGCATAGGCGACAGCATAAGCGCGGTAAGGTTTACAAACAAGCTTAAAAAGCACCCCGTATGCCTTACAAGCGAGGGCGGAATTTCGCTCGAAATGGAAAAGGTGTTAAATTCAATGCCGAATGCTGCCGAAAACAAGGTTCAGGCAAAATTGGTGCTTGAAATAAATGCGGAGCATCCGATTGCCGAAAAGCTTAAAGCGCTTTATAATGAGGATAAGGAGCTGCTCGGTAAGTATGCTAAGCTGCTTTACGGCGAGGCGTGCCTAATAGGCGGAAAGTCGGTTTCCGACCCCGCGGAACACAGCGCGCTCGTTTGCGAGCTTATGACAAAATAAATTTATCTGCAAAAAATCCCCGTACTTCAAAAGAGGTGCGGGAATTAGTTGCATATTGCGTGGTATTGATTCATTATCTGCCACAATGATATTATTCAAACCGTAATCATAAAATATAAGAAGATTTAAGGAGATTATTTTTTGTATAAATTTTTTAGAATATCGGATATTGTGCGCTGACCGAGAGGTTTGCGTAAATACAGTTTCTGACAAGCCTCCCGGCATTGAAATCAACAATTATCAGGAGGAAATTAAAATGACCGAAAATGACTATATAATACGTTTAGAAAAACAGGAAGAGCGCCGCGAAGTAGAGAACCTGGTACGAGAATCATTTTGGAACGTGTATCGCCCCGGGTGTTTGGAGCATTATGTTTTGAATCAGCTGCGAGAGAGTCCCGCGTTTGTTAAGGAGCTTGATTTTGTTATTGAGAAGGACGGTCGGATAATCGGACAGAACGTATTTGTGAAAGCGAATATTAAATCCGATGACGGCAGAAATATTCCTATAATGACAATGGGCCCGATTTGTATCGCTCCAAAATACAAAAGGCAGGGATACGGTAAAATCCTTTTGGACTACTCTTTGGAAAAAGCGGCTGAACTTGGCTGCGGGGCAGTATGTTTTGAGGGTAACATTGATTTCTACGGAAAGAGCGGATTTGATTTTGCAAGCAAATACGGTATACGTTATCACGGACTTTCACAGGACGAGGACGCGTCATTCTTTTTGTGTAAGGAACTGATTACCGGATACCTTTGCGGAATTAGCGGCGAATATGCAACGCCGCAGGATTATTTTGTGGATGAGGTAGCCGCAGAGGAGTTTGACAATACTTTTCCATATAAGGAGAAATTGAAACTTCCGGGACAGCTTTTCTAAACTAAAACAGTGAGGTATGCCGTATATGGCATACCTCACCGCTTTGATATGGGAAAGATGAATTTAAAATATAAAAGCAATTTTAGCAAAAACGAGTTTCCATTATGCTTGAAAAGGCAAAAGATTTTGCCGAAATTTACGGTGAAATCAAAAACACGGTAAGCAGGGCGAGGGAAGACGGCGAAAAAATTCCGTTCGATTACGAATTTCAGGCTTCCGAGTTCTTAAACTCTGAGCTCTCTGAGAAAAAAGCAGCCTATTGAGGGTTCATATAAGCCAGAACCTGAAAATGTCGCAAAGTCAACAGGCGAATTTACACACTTCGGCAGGAAAAGCAAAATTTCTGCACAGGATAGCAGAGAGCTCTTAAGATAAGCTCTTTTAAAAAACGGGGGAAAATAAAAAGATTTTTATTAAATTAAAGATTTAAGGCATTGACATTTTATAAGAAATATGTATAATTATTACTTGTAGCGGTTAAAGCTGAAAGTAAAATTTATTTGAAAGTAAGCTCCGCCTCGGAAGTCCTCGCCGTGTAAAATTTAGAGGACAAAAATTAAATCATGCACCTGTGGCGGAACTGGCAGACGCGTATGGTTCAGGTAACGCCATCTCGGTGTAAATTCGGTAAAACCGCAGAAATGCGTTTTTATATTTGCGGATTAAGCGAAATGCTCCGCCTCGGAAAGTCCTCACCGTGTAAAATTTAGAGGACGAAAACTTAATATGCGGGTATGGCGGAACTGGCAGACGCGTATGATTCAGGTACTATTGCGTGAATCAAGTCCTGCGTTTCCTTTCTGATAAGCCGTAGACCCTTTAAAATCAAGGTTTTCTGAGATTCTAAACTTGATTTTCTAAACTTCAAAAATCTCAAGTTTTGTTCGATGTCTTCCAAATGTCTACCAAAACATCAAAACTTAATAATCACATGCGGATATGGCGGAATTGGCAGACGCGCTAGATTCAGGTTCTAGTCGGGGCAACTCGGTGCAGGTTCAAGTCCTGTTATCCGCACCATCGTCCAAACCCAGTAATAATGCGGGTTTGGACGATTTTTTATGTTCTAAATTTGCTCTAATTTTAGTCTCAAAATGTCTCTTTTTTAGTGGTAGACATTGGTAGACATCTTAAATTTATGTATGGGACGGCTACTTGCCGTCCTTCTTTTCTCTCTTAAGATTCAAAGTCTCGGAAATCTTTCCGGCAGACTTTAAC
>JAQXSY010000054.1 GCA_029219205.1 Bacillota bacterium
ACAGGGCTTCATCTTGCGGATATTGAAAAGGTTGTTAATATCTTAGAGGGCTTTGTTGAGCGTGGCAACACGGTGATTGTGATTGAACATAACACCGATGTTATGAAGCTTGCCGACTATATTATTGACATCGGACCTGACGGCGGTACAAAAGGCGGTGAGGTTGTATTTACGGGAACACCGAAAGAAATGATAGAAAACGGTACAACCATAACAGCAAAGTATTTGAGAAAGTAAACCGAAGAAATTGTAATTTGTAGGAGGAGCAGCGTGAAAAATCACGCTAAAAATAATAAATGAAAAACAAAGGCTTGGTCATATATGTACACGGCAAAGACGGCATTGCTGAGGAAGCGGAGCATTATCGGTCTCTGTTCCCCAAAAGCGATGTTATTGGCTTTGACTATAAATCGCAAAATCCTTGGGAAGCAAAAGAAGAATTTTCACGGTTTTTTGATTTGCACAGCCGGGGATATGATTCTGTTATTTTGATTGCAAACAGCATAGGGGCTTTTTTATCCATGTATACGCTTGCTGAAAAGAAAATTTCGCAAGCTCTGTTCATTTCGCCCATTGTAAATATGGAGAAACTAATTACGGATATGATGATGTGGTTAAATGTGACAAAGGATGAACTGCAAAGCAAAAAAGAGATTCCTACGGCGTTTGGAGAGACTTTATCTTGGGAGTATTTGTGCTATGTGCGAAAGCATCCAATTAAGTGGAGCATCCCCACCTGTATTTTATATGGCGGAAAGGATAGCTTAACTTCCATAGTAACTATATCCGAATTTGCAAACCGAATCGGCACAACGCTCACTGTAATGGAGGACGGAGAACACTGGTTTCATACGGATGTGCAGATGAAGGTTCTTGATAATTGGATCAGAAATTCAATAAATACCGATTTTATTACCGGATAAATCCAATGTATATATAAATGCGGCTGTGTCCGATTGGCATATCCGCTTTATTTTAAAATTTACACCTAAAAAACCGACACATATTTATATAAAAACCACCTATAAAAATTCAGAATAATATTGTAGAATATATGATGTAAACTGCTACTAATATTGAACAAACTCCGAAGAGAGGTTTACAATGATGAAAATTACCATTATTCACGGACAGAGCCATGAAGGAAACACTTGTATGGTGGCAAGGGAGCTTGCCGATAAGGTTGGCGGGGAAATTCAGGAGTTTTTTCTGCCTCGGGATTTTAACAAGTCTTGCCTTGGATGCTATACCTGTTTCAAAACAGAATTATCTGACTGCCCGCATTACAAGGAATTGGAGCCGCTTGTGACGGCAATTCTGGATTCTGATCTTTTAATACTGGAAAGCCCTGTTTATGTGTATCACGCTACAGGTCAAATGATGAGCTTTCTTGATCACTTTGGCACTTGGTGGGTTGTTCACCGACCTTTACCGCAAATGAGCGGCAAGCAGGCGGTTGCAATATCCACAGCCGCCGGCGGAGGAATGAAAAGCACCGTGCGGGATATGGCTGACAGTCTCGAAATGTGGGGAATCCGTAAAGTATATAGGCTGGGCTTTGGTGTACAGGCGCTGAAGCCTGATGAGATACCTAACAGAATCCTCAAAACCATTCATAAAAAGACAGACCGTCTGGCGTGCCGAATCCGAAAAGGCGCAGGCAAGCGAGGGTGCAACGGTCGGGCAAAAAAGTGGTTTTATCTGATGCGCTTCGCCCACAAGCATTTCCCGCCTATGGAGCCGGACTATGGCTATTGGGAAAATAAGGGCTGGCACAAAAGCGCTCGCCCGTGGAATAAATAAAAATTAAATCGGAGGAAAGTAAAATGCTTAAAATTGAACATCTGACAAAAACCTACGGCGAGAAAAAGGCCGTAGATGAATTGAACTTACATATTAACCCCGGTGAAATATTCGGTTTTATCGGCCACAACGGCGCGGGCAAAACCACAACCCTTAAGTCTGTGGTCGGGATTCTACAGTTTGACGAGGGAGAGATTTTAATTGACGGGAAATCTGTCCGTACCGCTCCGCTGGATTGCAAACGGGACATCGCCTATATACCCGACAATCCCGATTTGTACGACTATATGAGCGGAATAAAATATCTTAATTTTATCGCTGATGTTTTTGGCGTCAGCGCCGCGGACCGCAAGGAGCGTATCCGCAAATACGCCGACCTTTTCGAGCTGACAGCCGATTTGGCACAGCCAATCGCCGCCTATTCCCACGGTATGAAGCAAAAATTGGCTATTATTGCGGCGTGGCTTCACAGTCCTAAGCTTATTATTATGGACGAACCCTTTGTAGGGCTTGACCCCAAAGCCTCTCATTTGCTTAAAGGTATGATGCGTGAGGTCTGTGACGGGGGCGGGGCTATCTTCTTCTCCACCCATGTGCTTGAGGTTGCCGAAAAGCTCTGCGACAAGGTGGCAATTATCAAGGGCGGAAAGCTTGTCCGCTCGGGTACAATGGAGGAGGTCAAGGGGGACGACTCTTTAGAAGAAGTATTCCTCGAACTGGAGGGAGAATCATGCTGAAAATTCTTCTTAAAAAACAAATGACCGAGATATTCCGCGGTTACTTCTATGACGCTAAGAAGAATAAGTCCCGCTCCAAAGCGGGAACAGTAGCATACCTCGTCCTGTTTGTGTGGATAATGGTTGGTTTATTGGGCGGTATGTTTACATTCCTCTCCTTGTCTATATGCGGAGCGCTTACCAACGCCGGTATGGATTGGCTCTACTTTGCGCTTATGGGACTGTTAGCTGTCCTGCTGGGTGTTTTCGGCAGTGTGTTTAACACATATTCCTCCCTTTATCTGTCGAAAGATAATGACCTTCTGCTGTCAATGCCGATTCCCGTAAATGTGATTATGGCGTCCCGTCTTCTTACAGTCTATCTTATGGGACTTATGTATTCACTTGTTGTTATTCTCCCGGCAGTCATAGTCTACTGGGTCACCGCACCTGTATCGGCGGGCGTGATTTTCGGCGGTCTGCTTATTATGCTGTTAATATCTGTCTTTGTTCTTACTCTTTCCTGTGCTTTGGGGTGGGTGGTAGCCAAAATCAGCCTAAAGCTCAAAAACAAGAGCTTTATCACGGTTGTGATTTCTTTGGCGTTTATCGGCGCATACTATTTCTTCTATTTTAAAGCCCAAACACTGATTCAGGATTTGGTCGCCAACGCCGCCGCTTACGGCGAGAAAATTAAAGGCACAGTTTATCCGCTCTACCTGTTCGGCAGGGTCGGGTCGGGGGACGCTTTTGCAATGCTGATTGTATCGGCAGTAATTCTCGCTCTCTTTGGGCTGATGTGGGCGCTTATTTCCCGTAGCTTTTTAAAAATTGCCACCTCCTCGGGATATACCGCCAAGAAGGTATACAAAGAAACCGCAGTAAAGCAGAAAAGCATTGCCGCAGCGCTTTTAGCAAAGGAATTAGGTCGGTTTACTTCCAGCCCCAACTATATGCTTAACTGCGGTCTCGGCATTTTGCTGTTGCCGA
>JAQXSY010000055.1 GCA_029219205.1 Bacillota bacterium
TGAGTCTTTCAAGCATTTGCGTCGTAACAAACGCGCTCAGACTGAACCTGTTTGACATTTATAGGCAATCAAAAAAACACCGCGCAGACTCCGGACTTGCCGAATCAGTCGGTCGCGCAATTGCGGAATTTAAAGGCGAAAACAGTTTAAGTCTGAAAAAGGCCGTCAAAATTGACGGAATGATGTGCGAGCACTGCACCGCGTTCATAAAAGACACGCTTTCAAAGCTCGACGGGGTGGTTTCGGTTGAGGTGTCGCTTGAAGCGGGCGAAGCCGAGGTCACTTTGTCAAAACCGGTTGACGAAAGCACTCTGTCCGCGCCGGTGATTGAAGGAGGATACACTGTCGTGTCCATAACGGATAGATAAAAAACAAAAAACCGGGCGGAGATCATTCTCCGTCCGGTTAATTTTTTATATTATTCCGCTTCCGGCATGGAACCGGCCTGCGGCAGTTTTTCGAGCGCTTTGTCTTTCAGTATAAGCTTCGGCGGACTGTGTTTTTCAACAGTCTCTCCGGTTATTATGACCTTCAGCACATCGGTGCGGGACGGAATCGTATACATAATATCAGTCATAAGGTCTTCCATTATCGACCGAAGACCACGAGCACCGATATTACGCTCGATTGCAAGGTCCGCAATTTTTCCGATCGCTTCGTCGGTAAACTCAAGCTTTGTATTATCCATATCAAACAGCTTTGAATACTGCTTTACAAGCGCGTTTTTCGGTTCCTGAAGGATCTTAATCAAAGCGTTTCTGTCAAGCGGCGACAGGCTGACAATAACAGGCAAGCGTCCGACAAGCTCCGGTATCAGACCGAATTTTATTATATCATGGGCATTTACCTGCTTATAAATGTCGCTCTTAAGCTTTTCATCCTTCTTCATGATCTTGCTTTCAAAACCGATTTGTTGGTTTCCGAGCCGCTTTTCGATCATTGTGTCAAGATTGTCAAACGCCCCGCCGCAGATAAACAGAATATTTTCCGTATTAATCTGAATAAAATCCTGATTCGGATGCTTTCTGCCGCCCTGAGGAGGAACGTTTGAGACAGTTCCTTCAAGAATCTTGAGCAGCGCCTGCTGAACGCCCTCGCCGCTGACGTCTCTCGTTATGGAACGGTTTTCGCTTCTGCGCGATATTTTATCTATCTCGTCAATATATATGATACCTTTTTCCGCAAGCTCAACGTCGTAATCCGCCGCCTGGATAAGACGCAGGAGAATATTTTCAACATCCTCTCCGACATATCCGGCCTCGGTCAGCGTCGTTGCGTCTGCGATTGCGAAAGGCACCTGAAGCGTCTTTGCCAGAGTCTGCGCAAGAAAAGTCTTTCCGACGCCGGTCGGGCCGAGCAAAAGCACGTTGCTTTTCTGTATCTCAACCTCGTCATCGTCTTCGCTCTGCTTTCCGCGCTTACTCTGCTGCTTGCCGGCCAACTGCAAAATTCGTTTGTAGTGATTATAAACCGCAACGCACAGCGTCCTTTTTGCTTCGTCCTGCCCGATAACGTATTCATCGAGCACCGCTTTAAGCTCCATAGGCTTAGGAAGCTTGGAAAACGAAAGACCGCTTTTCTTCTCAGCCGCTTCATTCCGAAGAGAATGGTCGCTGACTATCTGATTGCAAGCGTCAAGACAGTCATTGCATATATACAGTCCGGTCGGGGACGGTATCATAAACGCGACCTGCGACTCCGGGCGGCCGCAGAAATCACAGTGTATATTTGAACGGGAATTTCCCTGTGCCATATTATCAGTGTAATCCTTTCGCTGTTACTACGCTTTATGCAGGAAGCTCCGGTTAGGCGCGCTTTTCGACAACCTTATCGATAAGTCCGTATACGCGCGCGTCCTCCGCAGACATAAAGTTATCACGGTCGGTATCGCGTTCGATAACATCAAGCGGCTTTCCGGTGTTCTCGGAAAGAATACGGTTCAGCGTCGAGCGGGTTTTCATGATATGATCCGCATGAATTTTTATATCCGACGCCTGACCCTGCATACCTCCGAGCGGCTGGTGTATCATGATTTCGCTGTTCGGAAGCGCAAGGCGCTTGCCCTTTGCTCCGGAAGAAAGAAGGAACGCGCCCATGCTAGCCGCCATACCGATGCATATTGTCGATACGTCGCACTTGATGAAGTTCATCGTATCATATATCGCCATTCCCGAGGTAACGGAGCCTCCGGGGCTGTTGATATAAAGGTATATGTCCTTATCCGGATCCTGCGCTTCGAGGAAAAGCATCTGCGCGACCACAAGCGATGCTGTCGTGTCGTTAACCTCGTCGGCAAGGAACACAATTCTGTCGTTGAGCAGGCGCGAGTATATGTCGTACGCCCGTTCTCCGCGGTTGGTTGTTTCAATTACTGTCGGTACAAGAGGCATTGTAATAACATTTCCTTTCCGTTAACAATAATTATTCGGCAGATCCTTCGTCTGCAGGCTTATCTTCGGCAGGCTTTTCCTCCTCGGGAGCTTTGTCCGTGATAACAGCTGCGGCTTTAACAAGCTCGACGGCCTTACGGACCTTTATATCTGCCTTAAGCATTTCGGCGTCGATTTCAGGCTTAACCTTTTCCACGTCAAGATTATATGCTTTTGCGATGTCCTGATATTCCTTTTCGATATCCTCTTCAGAAACCTCTATGTTTTCAAGTTCTGCTATACGCTCAAGCGCGAGTCTGGTTTTAACCTGACGCTCAGCGCGCGGCCTGAACTGCGTTCTCATGCCGTCGAGATCAAGTCCGGTATATTTGAGATACATATCGAGGCTGAGTCCCTGCATGCTGAGACGGTTGGCATAGTCGCGGAGCTGATTTTCGGTCTCGTTTTCGTACATACATTCGGGAATATCGGCTTCAAGCTTTTCGCAGAGCGCTTCGATGATCTTTTCCTCAACTTCGGAGTCGCCCTCTTTTGCATGTCTCTCGTCTATTTTTGCCTTAACGGAATCCTTATATTCAGCAAAAGTATCAAATTCGGAAACATCTTTTGCAAAGTCGTCGTCAAGCTCGGGAAGCTCCGTATACTT
>JAQXSY010000056.1 GCA_029219205.1 Bacillota bacterium
CGATCCTCAGAGTCCGTTTATAACGAGCGGCATACGCGTCGGAACGCCTGCGGCGACAACAAGAGGCTTTGACGAAGACGATATGCGCAAGATAGGCAAGCTGATTAAGCTTACCGCTACTGAATTTGACTCAAAGGCCGACGATATTCGTGCGGAGGTCACGCGCCTCTGCGAAAAGCACCAGCTTTATAAATGAGACAAGGCGAAAGCTCGGATTTTATGTCAGAATGCGGAGACGTTATACGGCGTCTCCGCAGTTTTTTTATTGAAATCGAAGCTTTTTTGGAACAATTTAGGATAAAAGTCCGTCTCATAAAAATAAATGTTTAGATTGTGTAACAATTTTAAAATATACTTGAAAAGCTGAACGAAAAAGAGTATAATGTAAAATGAAATATTGTCACATTTAAAAAATATTTACATATATAAAACGGAGGACGGAAATGAAAAGAACAAAACGCATTGCAGCTTTGATCCTGGCTGTCATTATGGCGGCGGCGTTATTCGCACCGGCGGCATCCGCGCACACATTCAAGGATGTTACCAAATATTCTGATGCGATCGACACTCTTTCAAAAATCAAGGTTATAATGGGTTATGACGAAACGACCTTCAAGCCGGACGGCGCCGTTGAAAGATGGCATCTTGCGCTTATGGTCGCAAAGCTTCATTCAAAAGACTGCACATCAGACACCTGGCGCAAAACGGCGGTCGGATATAAATTTACGGACGTCGAGGACTATCAGTTCAAGTCCGCAATCAAATACTGCGTCGACAACGGTTTTATAGTCGGCAGAGGTGGTACTATATTTGACCCGAAGGGTAAAATTACGCTCCAGGAAGCGGTTACCATGGTTGTCCGCTCACTTGGATATCCCCGCGAAGAATACGATAAGAACTGGCCGACCAGCTACATGGCAAAAGCAATGATGCTCGGACTTCTTAAGGGGCTCGAGGATGTCGGCTATACTCAGGCGATTACGCGCGGACAGGCGGCGCAGCTGCTTTATAACGCGTTCTACCTTAACCGTTACAACGTAAAGACCGGAAAAGAGACGGTTGAGCCGTTTGCTCTCAATATTTATGAATACAGAGAGTCGGAAAACGCTCCCGTTCAGAAATTCTCTGCGTGCGATAACTATGTGCTTGTCGCGACCAGCGAAGTTTCGCTTCTGCCTACCGTGTCAAAGGCTTCGTCGGGCAACCTTAAGTTCGGTCTGCTCCGCGCGAACGGCACCATAGGCGCGCTCAGAAGCGTTGCGGTAAATGTTGTCGGAAATGCGCTCGGAACGACGCTTGCGGATTATAATTCGTGCGTAGGACGTTCTTACAGGATGGCGTTTAATCCCGAAGGCGTGCTTATCAGCTGCCGGGCTAACAACAGCCGTACTTTACGCAGCGGCCTTTCTGTTGACGGAAGCGCCGGCGCTATCGAACTTATGTCTGTAAAGTATGACGTTGTAAACAGCTATTCGTACGATCTTGAGCTTGAAAGCGTGCCTTCCGGCAGACAGATCGTTATTTACGGACTTAACAGCATCTACAACTACAAGGACCGCAACAACATTTACTACTGCGAGACCGGTATTCTTACTGCTGCAAAGATGGCAGGCACAACGAACGAGTATGTGCTTGAGGTCTTCGACGACAACGGAGACGGCTATTACGACCGCGGCGTATACACGCCTTATGCTTTCGGCAAGCTGACCGTAAACAGCGACGGAACGATTCCGATCGCGCTCGGCGCAAAGGCGAAACTTACCGGAATATCGGCGGACGAGAACGACTATGTTCTTTATTCTTACAACATGCAGAGCAACGAGCTTGATATAAGCGCGGTTTTGCCTGCCTCCTCCGGTATGCTCACATCAGTAGACACACTTTTGGGAACCGCGTCGATCGGCGGAACAAAATACAGCCTTGGCGTACAGAATCTGCTGAATGCCTCAAGAAGCGAGGTTATGAGCTCGCTTCCCACATCGGCACTTTTGGTTGAATACGTTCTTAAAGACGGCGCAATTATCTACATAGTTGAACAGAAGACTAATACAAGCGGTCTTCTCAAGCCGAACAACGACTATACTTCTTCAACTTCCTCAGGCAGACTGGGAGTTGTTACCGAGGTGCTCAACAGCGGAAGCGCCGGCGGAAATTTTCCCGCGTTCTTTGGCTTTGTTGTAACCGTGCGTACGGTTGACGCGAGCGGACGTCCCGCGCTTGTGCGCTGCGGAGTAAAGTATCTTAACGGACAGCTTACCAAGGAAACCGGCGGTACCGGCGCCCTGCTCCTCCCGAGCGATTCGATCAAAGTGGGCGATGTTGTTGAGTTCAGCGTAAACGAGCTTGAAAACATACTTTATCATTCACCGCAATACGAAGTTCCTCTTTACAGTGACGTTGACGCGGTCAATATGTATACGGTAAACAACAAGCCTACCTTCTGCCTTGACAACACAACCCGTCTTGTCTATGACTCATTGAACGGCAAGCTTGTGCTCAGCAGCCGTACATCAACGGGTACGGATAAGGCAGAGCGCGCTGCAACGAGCTCGACTCTTATCGTTCTCTGCGATAACAACGGAAATATTCAGTACCGCACCGTGTACGAGCTTGGTTCGACAGAGCTCAATATTCCCGAAGGATATTCGATCTATACCGGAACCGATTTATCCGGATTCAGGGCGACCGACTATATACTGATTGTCCGCCCGACTGCCGAAGACATTGACATTTCCGCTCAGTCTTACGATTCGTTCATTTATATATCCGACGGAAAAGCAGTTTCGATGAATCCTGCCGGAAACGTCGCTTCGTACAAAGGCAAGGATGTTTTCACGGGTCAGGATGTTACGGTTTACGAATACGGCGTGGATACGCTGCTCTCAACAAAAACTCCCGGCTATTACCGTGTTGCAAATGTAAACGGAATCGTTATGATTACCGACCCGAATCCGCTTGGCTCTGCCGATGTGAAAAACAACCGTGTGGGATACACGGCAAGCGCGCTTGTATCCTGCGTTGAAACAAAATCCGGAGTTCATATTATATATATAGGAACTTATTCAAACGAACTCGAAAAGGCAAATCTTCCGAAGTATATGGCCATGGACGCAAAGTACTATTACTGCGCGTTCGGAAGTCTTGCGGAAATGTCGGAGGCAAATGTTTCGTTTGCAGTAAGCGGCTCTCCGAGACTTGCAAGAGTGTTCTATAAAGTTGTTGCCGACAATATAATTCCTGACACAGTAACAGTAGTATTCGACGCATAATTGTTGTGCCGGAGTATATAAAAACGTTTGTCAATATTTCAGAACCCGCCGGGGGCTTTGCCGCGGCGGGTTTTTTATGCCGGTTGTAACAAATATGACAAAATTATTACAAATAAATAAAATTGTTGAAAAAATGATTTGAATGGTGTAATATATAAGCACAGAATAAGGGCGTGGTGTTTGTATCTGCGCGTCAATCGGCGGTGGCTGTGAGAAACGCCGCAGCGAAGACGTACGGACGCGGACAAAATGCCCAAAGGCTGTAAAAAATTATAATTTTTTAATCCCAAAAAGGAGACCAGAAAACCATGAGAAATTTTAAGAGATTTCTTGCGATGGCACTCTCTCTTCTTATGATCGTTGGCTGCTTCTCGATGCTTGCATCCGCAAAATTCG
>JAQXSY010000057.1 GCA_029219205.1 Bacillota bacterium
ACGGAACAGATTATCATATTATGGAGTTGAACGAGGGGGATGCTCTTCAGATCCATTTTGAAACGCTGAAGGGTTCTTTGAATATGGAGATAACCGCGCCGGACGGGACTGCGGTTTACAGCGGAAAAGGAACGGAAAGCACAGATTTTACCGTTAACATCCGCAAAGCCGGCGTTTATACGATCGCAGTTGAAGCAAGTCATGCAAAAGGAATCATTCATATTCAACTGAAAAGACCGTAAAGAAAAAATTTACGAACAAAAAATTAAAGTTGCATATGAACACAAATCGGCTATGACTTTATCGGCTTTTCGGCTTTAGTTCTTCCGAACGGGCGCAATATCAAATGAACATATTCAGGTACAATGAATACAGCCGGGAACATGCACGGCTCCGGCAGACTATGACGACGGAAACGCCGGTTAAAAAAGCGATTCTCAAAAACGAAATCGGTTTGTTTGCGTAGCAAGGTATCTGTAAACCGCTTTCATTACTCCGCTCGGCACGTAAAATGCCGGATTTATATATTGGTTCGTTTCTTTGAGCAAAAACGCCGTTTTTTCAAAAGAAGAACGTTTTTCAGGCTGAATTTTTTAATAAGGAAGTGTTTTTTTGATAAACGCAGCAGCGGCGCTTATATGGCGCGGATACAGATTTCTGATATGCCGGCGCGCTTCCGGAAAAGCACAAGGTATGCTTTGGGAATTTCCCGGAGGAAAAATTGAACCGGGAGAATCTTTTGAGGAAGCGCTCGTCCGCAAGTGCATTGATGAACTGAATGTATCCGTTTCGGTCGGTCCGTTGTTCATGGAAACCGTTTACGAATCCCCGGATATAACCGTGCGTCTCTCGGTTTACAATTCAAAAATAATTTGCGGTGAGCCAGAGCTTCTTTTGCACAGCGAACTGCGCTGGATAACGCCCGATGAAATACCGCTTTACAATTTTTGCCAGGCATACAAAGAACTGCTTCGCAAAATATCAGAAACTCCCCCTCTTTCCGACCGTGTTTATGCCTATCTTCAGACAATTCCTCACGGCAAAGTCGTCACCTACGGACAAATCGGAGCATACCTCGGCAACCCCAAGCTTGCGCGTGCTGTCGGAAATATTCTTCATGTAAATCCCGATCCAAATACAACGCCCTGCTTTCGGGTTGTAAACAGCAAAGGGAGACTTGCACGTAATTTCGGATTCGGCGGCATTGACGAGCAAAAACGCCGGCTTGAAGCCGACGGTATTGAAGTGCGCGAAGACTGCACTGTAGATCTGGACAAATACAGATTCACAGATTCACTGAAAAAGGGATGATTTTTTCCGCAGGATAAAAGCCTGATATACATTTCTAACAGAAAAATAACAGCGCGGCGTTCAGCCGCGCTGTTATTTATTTTCAGAATTTTATTTTTTCTTCGATATAAGCTTTAAGACTGTCTATCGGGATGCGTTCCTGCTGCATAGAATCTCTGTCGCGGATTGTAACACATCCGTCTTCCTTTGATTCGAAGTCATAGGTTACGCAGAACGGCGTTCCGATCTCATCCTGACGGCGGTAGCGCTTACCGATAGAGCCCGACTCGTCGTAATCGACGTTGAATGAAGCGGAGAGCATATCGAACACCTCGCCTGCTTCAGAAGCAAGCTTCTTTGAAAGAGGAAGAACGGCGCATTTGAAAGGCGCGAGCGCAGGATGAAGGTGGAGAACAACGCGGACGTCGCCTTCAGCAATCGTTTCCTCATCATACGCATCAACAAGAAACGCAAGCGCAGCCCTGTCCGCGCCGAGCGACGGCTCGATTACGTAAGGAACATACTTTTCGTTCGTTTCCTGATCGAAATACTCAAGCGATTCGCCGCTCTGCTTTATATGGCAGTTTAGGTCGTAGTCGGTTCGGTCCGCAATTCCCCAAAGCTCTCCCCAGCCGAACGGGAACAAATATTCAAAGTCGGTTGTCGCCTTTGAATAGAAGGAAAGTTCTTCTTTTTCATGGTCACGCAGACGAAGATTTTCGCGCGTCATGCCTAAGCTGTAAAGGAATTCCGCGCAGAAGTTTTTCCAGTAAGCGAACCATTCAAGGTCTGAACCGGGTTCGCAGAAAAATTCAAGCTCCATCTGCTCAAACTCACGGATTCGGAAAATAAAGTTTCCGGGAGTTATCTCGTTTCTGAACGATTTACCGATCTGTCCTACTCCGAAAGGAATCTTCTTTCTGGTACTTCTCTGAACATTCTTGAAATTCACAAAGATTCCCTGAGCGGTTTCGGGTCTGAGATATACCTCGCTTGCGGTATCTTCGGTTACGCCCTGATGCGTTTTGAACATAAGATTGAATTTTCTTATATCGGTGAAATCGCTTTTTCCGCATCCGGGACACGGTATATTGTTCTCGCGGATATATGCAACAAGCTGCTCGCCGTCCATAGCTTCAATATTCACGCCGGTGATCCCGTGTTCGTTGTTATATTCCTCAACAAGCTTGTCTGCGCGGTGACGCATCTTGCAGGCCTTGCAGTCTATAAGCGGATCGTTGAAGGTCGAAACGTGCCCGGAAGCAACCCAGACCTGCGGATTCATGAGAATCGCGGAATCAAGTCCTACGTTATATTTACATTCCTGAACGAATTTTTTCCACCATGCGCGCTTTACGTTATTCTTATACTCAACTCCGAGCGGACCGTAGTCCCACGAATTCGCAAGTCCTCCGTATATCTCCGAACCTGCGAAAATAAATCCGCGGTTCTTGCATAGCGCAACGATTTTTTCCATTGTTTTTTCTTTGTTCAACATAATTAATCAGTCCCCGTATATTTATATTCTTGAAAAATTGACCACGCTTTTGTTATATTGGGATCGAAATATTTCTCTCCCTCATAAGTTACGCTGCTTCCTGGATAGGCAACCGTTCTTTTACTGAAATCCGGAAACGAAAAGATAAGTTCAAGATTTTTTTCCAGAATTTCTTCAGTCATACCGGTTTCAAAATATTGCGAGAGATTATCCCAAAGTTCGGGAACACGCGCCAAATACGACGGATCCGTAAACTTTGTCAGCATTGTCGAAAGGAAGGTCATCGCTGTGTCAATTCGTGTACCGCTTCCCTCCGTATATTCGTTAAAACGAAGCATCTGAAGCGTCTTTTCTCCGCTGAGCTTTTGCGAACCTTTCTTGAGATCTATCGTCAAGCCCTCTTTTGTATCTGTATAGCTCATATCGACCGGAACGTAATACTCAATTCCGCCAAGCTCGTCAATCAGCGACGCAAGCCCGCTGATTGTAAACACCGCGCTGTAATCAACCGGAAGTCCGACAAGGAAAGCAGCCTTTTCAACCAGATAATCCAATCCGAATTCGCCGTAAAGCGATCCGAGAGTTTTATACAGTCCGTGATCGGAAATTCTCATTGTTCCCGGAAGAGCGCACATGACGTATTCGCGCTTTTCTTTATCAACTCTGAGAAAAATTATTGTGTCGGCGCTTGCTATCCGCTTAGGATACGGAAATCCGTCTTCATTCAGATTATTCTCGTCATAAGTGTAGTTCAGCTTATCCGGCTGGTAGTCGACGCCGACAATTAAAAAATTGAAACTCGTTCCTTCCGGCTGGGGATCATCCGTCCCCGGAGATGTTGTGACGTCCGTGCCCTGCGTCGTTTCATCGGGATTTTCGTCTGCCGAGTCGGTTGTTTGCTCCGGATCATCCGCTCCGCTTATGGCTTTAACCGCAAAATTTGCGATGAAATACGCTAAAAGCCCGAAAATAAGTATTGATACGCAAAATGTAATTGCAAAATTTCTGACTGATGAAAGCATTTCTTCCTCCGTTTTTCCGTACGGCATGAATATCCATACTAACTATTTAATTATATATCATTCTTGCCGGCTTTTCAAGAGTATTTTTGGGTTTTATAAAATTTTATTAGATATTGACGTTACGATCAAAGCTTTGTTCCTTGACCTGACAATTTTTTTATGCTAAAATTTAAATCGAACAAAAATCGGAGGTACTTTGACTTGAATTTTGATGTTGAAGAACTATTTGAACTTGCAATGCTGAGTCCTAATGAAAACAACGCAGAAGCTGAAGCGGAGCTGAATAAAACGCTTGATTTTTTAAACAGGCTCGCCCGCTTTCCGCAGCAAAAATGCATTTTTCTCTCAGACTCCGAAATATGTATGCGCGGTGACGTTCTGTCGGATAACGCTGTCAGCCGCGAACGACTGCTTGAATGCGCGCCGTTAAGCGACTGTTTGTACGTTATCGCACCGGCAGCGATAAAAAATGAAAGCGGCGGTGATCTCAATGTCAATCAGCTCTGACGAAAACCGTCCGCAGGCGCCAAATCCTCCGCAGGCGCTTAACCTTTTGTCGCTGACAGAAGCTTCCGAATTGCTTTCGGCGCGTAAAATCACCTCAAAAGAGCTTGCGCGCGCCTGCATTGAACAAACAAAAAGCGAAAACGCCCGGCTCAACGCATTTATAACCGTTGACGAGCCAGGCGCTCTCAGTTCCGCCTCCGATTCCGACAAACACTATTCAAGCGGTTCTCCGCTCGGTCCGCTCGACGGAATTCCGTTCGCCGTAAAAGACAATATCTGCACAAAAGACATGAGAACCACCTGCGGTTCGGCTATGCTGAGCGATTTTTTGCCGCCTTATGACGCTGACGCAGTCAATTTTCTGCGCCGAGACGGCGCTTTTGTTATCGGAAAAACCAACATGGATGAATTTGCCATGGGGTCTTCTTCAACAACCTCATATACGGGCAGAGTTGAAAACCCAAGGGCATCGGGGAGAACCGCAGGCGGAAGCTCTGGCGGATCCGCGGCGGCTGTTGCCGCTTACTGCGTACCGTTTGCGCTCGGTTCCGATACTGGAGGTTCGGTAAGGCTTCCGGCTGCATACTGCGGCGTAATCGGGTTCGTTCCCACTTACGGCTGCATATCGCGCTTCGGTCTTATCTCCTATGCTTCATCGCTCGACCGGATAGGCGTGATTGCAAGAAGCGTCCGCGACTGCGCGCTTGCGTTTGATTCTGTAAACAGTACGAGTCCGAGGGATTCGACCTGCGTTTCCGCTCACCGCCTTCCCTGCTTTCCATATACCGAAAATATTCCGTGTAAAATACGCATCGGTTTTGACGAAAGACTGCTTTCCGAAGTAAAAGAGAAAGCCGCAGCCGCTCCTGTAAAAAAGGCAATAAAAGCGTTCTCGGCCGCAGGCGCCGAAATAATTCCCGTGTCCGTCGGCGATCCGTACGACGCGCTTGCGGCGTATAGGACGACAGCGTATGCCGAAGCGTCGTCAAATCTCGCCCGCTTTGACGGCATACGCTTCGGACACCGCGCTTCATCCGGAGATTGCCGCGATTCAAGAACCGAAGGCTTCGGCGAAGAAGTCAAACGACGGATACTTGCCGGCACGCACATTCTGAAAAACACCGGTCTTTACAACTCGGCAGCAAATGTCAGAAATACGGTATGCGACTGTTATTCAAAAGCATTCAAGCTCTGCGACATAATCCTCGGACCGGTTTCACGCGGCGCCGCGCCGCAGTTTGACGCTCCGGAAGATCCGTACACAGACCTTTTCACAGTTCAGCCGAGCCTCGCCGGACTTCCGTCAATCACCGTGCCTTTCGGCAATGACGGTCAAAGACTTCCGGTCAGCGTGCAGTTAACGGGACCGCGTTTTTCCGAGAGGCTGCTGCTTTGTGCCGGACGACTTCTTGAATTGTCCCGTGAGGCTTTTGAAGCCTGTACGATCTGATTTTCGCACTCCAAAGCCTGAAAGGATCTGAACAAAAATGACTGAATTTGAAACGGTTATCGGCCTTGAGATACATGTTGAACTGAAAACAAAAACAAAAATTTTCTGTTCGTGCGGGACGGATTTCGGAGCCGAACCGAACACCCTGTGCTGTCCGGTATGCATGGGAATGCCCGGAACGCTTCCCGTTCTAAACGAAAAAGCCGTAGATCTCGCTGTAACCGCGGGGCTTGCGCTTGGCAGCAGCATCCGGGAAATATCGTATTTTGACCGTAAGCATTATTTTTATCCGGATCTTCCGAAAGCCTATCAGATATCACAGAACACAGACCCGGTTTGTATCGGAGGGCATGTCGATATTGCGGCGGACGGCGGCTCAAAGCGTATAGGCATAACGCGTATACACATGGAAGAAGACGCCGGAAAGCTTCTGCACAGCGAGGGAAAAACCTTCATTGACCATAACCGATGCAGCGTTCCGCTTATTGAAATTGTTACCGAGCCGGATATGCGCAGCGCCGAAGAAGCGCGGATTTTTACCGAAAAACTGCGCTCCATTCTCGTTTTCGCCGGCGTTTCCGACTGCAAAATGAACGAAGGATCGCTCAGGTGCGACGTAAACCTTTCGGTTCGGCCCCGCGGAGTCAACCGGTTCGGAGAGCGTACCGAAATAAAGAATATTAACTCGTTTGCGTTTATTTCAAAAGCAATATCGGCGGAATCCGAAAGGCAGATAAATCTGATAAAAAGCGGAGGCGTTGTTGTACGTGAGACGCGCCGCTTTGACGAGGCTTCCGGAAAAACTTTTCCGATGCGTAAAAAAGAAAGCAGTTCCGACTACCGCTTTCTGCGCGACCCGGACCTTCCCCCGCTTGTTATAAGCAAAGAACGCCTTTGCAGGCTTCGTTCGGAGCTTCCGCGTCTGCCGGATGATTACGCTGATTTTTTTATGAACAACTGCGGAATTTCAGAGACAGATTGCTGTCGTATATGTTCATCGCCCGAGCTTGCAAAACTTTTTGATGCGTCGTCGAAGCTAACCAAGCATCACAAAACGCTGGCCAACATTATGCTCTCCGCTCCGGCCGGAAAGGAAAATATCGCACCGAAACGCTTTGCAGAGTTAGCCGAGCTTACCGGAAGCGGCGTTATAAGCGCGGTCACCGCAAAAAAGCTTACGGCGGAACTGATTTCCTCGGATTTCGACGTCAAAAAAGAGGTCAGGGAGCGCGGCCTCGCACAAATAACCTCGCGTGAAGAGCTTGAACAATTTGCCGCACTTGCAATTGAAAACTGCCGCGCGTCTGTTGATGACTTTCTGAAAGGAAAAGATTCGGCTTTTAAAGCAATTATGGGAAAAGCCATGTCATACAGCGGCGGCAAAGCTTCTCCTGCGCTGCTTTCGGATATTGTCTCTTCAAAGCTCTCATCGCTTCGGGACAAAAACAAAAACGGGAACCCTTAACATAAGGGCTCCCGTTTCTTTTTAGAATTTTACAAGTTCAAGCATATCCCTGCAGCACTGCTCAACGCTGACCGTATTGCCGCATTCAAAGGTTACGTATCCGTCATATCCGGTGTCCGCAATCGCCTTGAAAATGTTTTTGTAGTTCAGCTCGCCTGTTCCGGGCTGTTTTCTTCCCGGAACGTCCGCGCAATGAATGTGTCCAATGATGCCGATATTATTTCTTATGTTGCTGATAACGTTTCCTTCGCTTATCTGCTGATGATAGATGTCATACAGAATCGTCACCTTCGGATCGCCGACTTCACCGATTATATCCGCAGTTTCAGCTGTGGAAACAAGATAATAGCCCTTGTGATCGACAAGCACGTTAAGCGGCTCGAGCGCGATTTTTATACCGGAGCCTGCGAGAACCGAATCTGCCCGGCGCAGCGCGGTTACGATGTTCGTATGCTGTACGTACCGCGAAACGTCGCTTCGTTCCGCTCCTGTGGTAACGACAATAATTTTGGTGCCGATTTTCAAAGCCGCGTCGCGCGTCTCCTCAAGCGCGCGCACGAATGCGTCGTGCGATTCGGAATACACTAATCCTTTATTGAGACTATCGCGCACTTCCGAATCCCGAGAGCTGAACAGAAGCGCCGACTGGCTAACGCCGGTCTCCTCGATGACCGCGCGCACACGGTCAAGGTCAAGATGCGTCCATCCAAGCTCTTCCATAGCGCTGAAACCGTTCTTTTTCGCTTCATAGTAACGCTGATACGAATCTACGGGGAACCATCCTCCGTATGCCGACAGAGTGAACATAATCAATTCTCCTTGTATAAATTATTTACAGGTTTATTGCCTTTGTGTTTATCTCATCAAGCGCTCCGTCAAGGAATTCGCCGACTGTCATCGCGCCTTTGTCAACGCCCTTTCTCGTACGTACGGCTATGGTATTGTCCGCCTGCTCCTTATCGCCGATTACAAGCATATACGGAACCTTCTGAAGCTGCGCCTCGCGTATCTTATATCCGATTTTCTCGTTGCGCGCGTCAAGCTCAACGCGGATTCCCGCATTTTCAAGCGTTTCCTTTATTCCCTTGCAGTACTCAATATTGGACTCGTTTATTGCAAGAATTTTTACCTGCGTCGGAGCAAGCCACATCGGCATATTGCCCGCATATTTTTCGATCATGTAGGCAAGCGTACGCTCGTAGCATCCGAGAGAGGTACGGTGGATAATATACGGAGTCTTGAGCTGATTGTCGGAGTCGACATATTCCATTCCGAACTGCTTTGCAAGAAGAAGGTCGATCTGTATCGTTGCAAGCGTGTCCTCTTTGCCGAATACGTTTTTGTACTGTACGTCAAGCTTCGGTCCGTAGAACGCAGCTTCGTCTATGCCGACGGTATAGTCAACGTCGAGATCGTTGAGTATCTTTGCCATAAGCTCCTGCGCTTCGTTCCACTGTTCAGGCGTTCCTTCGTACTTGTTCTTGGGGTTTGCCGGATCCCACTGTGAGAAACGGAACGTGCAGTCCTCAAGCAGTCCGACTGTTCCGAGGAAGTATTTTATAAGCTCAAGGCAGCCCTTGAACTCCTCTTCTAGCTGCTCGGGGCGAAGCACAAGGTGTCCTTCCGAGATTGTAAACTGTCTGACTCGAATCAATCCGTGCATTTCGCCGCTGTCCTCGTTGCGGAAAAGAGTCGATGTTTCTCCGAGGCGCATGGGAAGATCGCGGTAGGAGCGTTTTTTGTTTAAAAATACCTGATAATGGAACGGGCAGGTCATCGGGCGGAGCGCAAAGCACTCTTTTGTATAATCATTTGGGTCGCCAACTACAAACATTCCGTCAAGATAATGATCCCAGTGACCCGATATCTTGTACAGCTCACGCTTTGCCATAAGCGGCGTTTTTGTCAGAAGATAGCCTTTTTTCTGCTCGGTATCCTCGACCCAGCGCTGAAGCAGCTGTACTACGCGCGCGCCCTTCGGCATAAGCACCGGCAGGCCCTGTCCGATGCTGTCAACAGTCGTAAAATATTCAAGTTCCCGTCCGAGCTTGTTGTGATCGCGCTTGACAGCTTCTTCCTGACGGGCTAAATAATCATTCAGTTCATCCTTTGTCGGGAACGATATACCGTAAACACGCTGGAGCATCTTGTTTTTGGAGTCGCCTTCCCAGTATGCTCCGGTGCACTGAGTCAGTTTGAAAGCCTTGATGGCTCCGGTTGAGAAAAGATGCGGTCCTGCGCAAAGATCAACAAAATCTCCCTGTTTATAGAATGAAATTTCTTCGCCTTCCGGAACCCTGCCGATAAGCAGCACCTTGTACGGCTCGCCTCTCTCCTCCATAAAGCGTATGGCTTCCTCACGCGGAAGTGTAAAGCGTTCCTCTTTGTCGTTCTGCTTTATTATGGATTTCATCTCGGCTTCAAGCTTCGAAAGCACTTCTGCGTTGAACGGAACATCGGAATCAATGTCGTAATAGAAGCCGTTGTCTATGGAAGGCCCTATCGTAAGCTTAGCTTCCGGATAAAGGCGCTTGACCGCAGCCGCAAGAACGTGCGAAGTTGTATGCCAGAACACACGCTTTCCTTCGGGATCGTCAAAAGTAAGGGGTTTAACCTCGGCGCCGCTTTCAACTTCATGCGAAAGGTCGACGGTTTCTCCGTTCACCTGCGCGGCGATAACGGCACGTGAAATAAGCTCTTTTTCTTTTAAAAATTCATACGCTGTCATAATATTCTTTCTCCTTCGGTTAATGTTATATAATATTTTTTAGTCTGAAAATAAAAACGCACCCCGAAATACCGCGGCGCAGTGCGCGCAGTCTGTTCGGGGTGTGGATAAGTCTGAACAAAAGACTTTTCCGCACGGTTCCACCCAAGCGTTTAACTCTTTTATCAAATTTTGACCGGTAATACTTTTGCGCGGTGGTAGCGTTATCGCGGACAGTGCGTCGCTTTCAGCCTGCGGCTTCGCTCTCTGTCAGGGCCCGTTTTCCGATATTGCCTCCGCTTGTACTGCGGCTTTGTATACAGTTTTAGAATATCACACCTTTGCGGTTTTGTCAAGTTTTTTTCGTTTTATTTTTGCTCTGTTTTTATGCTGATTTCATTTGTCATCAAAAATTATATGTCTATTAATATTTTATATTTGATTTTTAGTAAACATATGATATAATTTATGTAATAAAACAGCATAATGATGCATAAAAGCCGTAAATCCCCAAATTTGCAAAAACGAGGACAAATTTTTGGATAGAATTCTCTTATATCTGAAAAAAAGCATTAAATTTGCCGCAAAAAGCGTTTTTTATAATAAAAAACAATATATTTGTTTTTATGCCGCCGTGTTTGCCGTTCAGATGCTGTTCGGACTTATTACGGTTTCGACCGACACG
>JAQXSY010000058.1 GCA_029219205.1 Bacillota bacterium
ATAAGGGCGGTATCAGACTTCACCCATCAGTATACCTCGGAATTATCAAGTTCCTCGGATTTGAGCAGATCTTCAAGAACAGCCTTACAACACTGCCTATGGGCGGTGGCAAGGGCGGTTCCGACTTTGATCCCAAGGGCAAGAGCGACAACGAAGTTATGCGCTTCTGCCAGGCGTTTATGACCGAGCTGGCAAAGCATATCGGCGCGGACACCGACGTTCCCGCGGGCGACATCGGCACGGGCGCAAGAGAGATCGGATATATGTTCGGTCAGTATAAGCGTCTCAGAAACGAATTCACCGGCGTTCTCACCGGCAAGGGCCTTTCCTACGGCGGCTCGCTTGCACGCACCGAGGCAACCGGCTTCGGTCTCTGCTATTTCACCGACGAGATGCTGAGAGACCACGGCACATCCTTTGAAGGAAAGACGGTTGTTGTATCCGGTTCCGGAAACGTCGCAATCTACGCCTGCAAAAAGGCTACCGAGCTCGGCGCAAAAGTTGTTGCAATGTCCGATTCCTCCGGATATGTCGTTGACGAAAACGGTATTGACCTTGCCGTTATGAAGCAGATAAAGGAAGTTGAGCGCGGACGTATTTCCGAATACGCAAAGCGTGTTCCCGGCGCGGTATTCACCGAAGGCTGCCGCGGCATCTGGAACGTCAAGTGCGACATCGCGCTTCCCTGCGCAACCCAGAACGAGCTTGACGCCGAGGGCGCAAAGGCGCTTATCGCAAACGGCGTTATGGCGGTTGCCGAAGGCGCAAATATGCCCTCGACTCCCGAAGCAGTTGAGCTGTTCCAGGCAAACGGCGTTCTCTTCGGACCGGCAAAGGCGGCAAACGCAGGCGGCGTTGCAACCTCGGGTCTCGAAATGACTCAGAACTCAATCAGACTCAGCTGGACCTTTGAAGAGGTCGATCAGAAGCTTCATGACATCATGAAGAATATATACAAGAACATTTCCTCTGCCGCAGAAGCCTATGACTGCAAGACCAGCGACGGCAAGTACGACAACCTCGTTGCCGGAGCGAATATCGCGGGCTTCCTTAAGGTTGCGGACGCAATGAAGTGGCAGGGAATCGCATACTGATTCAATATTCCCGAAACACACCAGCCGGACGCTCAAAAAAACAGTCGCGTCCGGCTGTTTTTCTGAATATTTCCGGATACGGACAGTCCGAAAGCAGATTTTCTCCGGCGTTTTTTTGTCCGTAACGTCTGTTTACACAGCCGTACCGTCGGTGAAACAGCCGTACCGTCAGTAAAACAGCCGTAACGTCAAGCGGCACGGCATTAACGGCGCAGATCCGGAAACGCCTTTCTTTTTTTGAAGCGCGTCGCCTTTTGCGGTTGTCCCGCGGCAAATTAATTTCACAAAGTCTATTGACAGAAGGTAAAAAAAAGCTTACAATAGAAATATTAGTTTTGAAAAGGAGGTGCTTTATGTTAGTAAAATTTTTAATCGCGACAGCAGCTTTCGTTATCGGCGCGGTTGCCGGCATAGCTTTCGGAATTATGTACCGCAAACGTATTGCAGAAGGCAAAATCGGTTCAGCCGAGCTTGAAGCTTCAAGAATCATTGAAGAAGCGGAAAAAACAGCCGAATCAAAGAAAAAGGAAGCCTTACTCGAAGCAAAAGAAGAAATTATCCGCCAGAAAAACGAAGCTGACCGCGAAGCAAAGGAACGCAGAAACGAACTTTCCAGGCTCGAAAAGCGCGCAATTTCCCGCGAAGAAACTCTCGAACGCAAAATCGAGGGCTGCGAACGCAAGGAAGAAGCGCTTAACAAAAAGATAAAAGAAAATTCCGATCTGACCGAGGAAATAGAACAGATAAAGCAGCAGCAGGTTGAAAAGCTCGAATCCATAGCTCAAATGACGTGCGAACAGGCAAAAACGGAGCTGGTTGAGAAAATCGCAGGCGAAGCCAGACACGACGCCGCCGTAAAGCTGTCCGAGATTGAGGCGCAGCTTAAGGACGACGCCGAGGCAAGGGCGCGCGATCTTATCACCCTGGCAATCCAGCGCTGTGCGTCGGATCATGTTTCCGAAGTCACGGTTTCGGTCGTACCCCTTCCGAGCGACGATATGAAAGGCCGCATAATCGGACGCGAGGGACGCAACATACGCACTATTGAAACGCTGACCGGCGTTGAACTCATTATCGACGACACGCCCGAGGCAATTACAATTTCCGGATTTGATCCGGTACGCCGCGAGATTGCAAGGATCGCCCTCGAAAAGCTTATTTCGGACGGACGAATTCATCCCGCGCGTATTGAAGAAATGGTTGAAAAGGCAAAAAAGGAGGTCGAAACGTCCATCCGTCAGGCGGGCGAACGCGCAACCTTCGACGTCGGTATCCACGGCATGAACAGCGAGCTTATCAAGCTCCTCGGACGGCTTAAATACCGTACAAGCTACGGTCAGAACGTACTTACGCACTCCATTGAGGTCGCGCACATCGCGGGCATCATCGCGGACGAGCTCGGCGTTGACAGCACGATTGCAAAGTGCGCCGGACTGCTTCACGACATCGGCAAAGCCATGACGCAGGAGATCGAAGGCTCTCACGTTCAGATCGGCGTTGACATCGCAAAGAAATATAAGGAAAACAAGGATATCATTCACGCAATCGAGGCGCATCACAACGACGTTGAACCGCGCACTCTCGTTGCAATGATCGTTCAGGCGGCGGACGCCGTTTCGGCAGCCCGTCCCGGAGCGCGCCGCGAGGATCTCGAAAATTATCTCAAACGGCTTGAAAAGCTTGAGGAAATTGCCGACAGCTTCCCCGGAGTTGATAAATCCTACGCCATCCAGGCCGGCAGAGAGATTCGGATTATGGTCAAGCCCGAGGAGGTCAACGACGAACAGATGGTTATCGTTGCCCGCGATATCTGCAAAAAAATCGAAAGCAGCCTCGAATATCCCGGACAGATCAAAATCAGTCTCATACGCGAAAGCCGCGCGGTTGATTACGCAAAGTAACCGCAGAACAAAAACGAGCCGTCAGACAAAAGGCCCGCAAAGTTCAAACTTAATTAAACCGATACGGGAACGCCCGGACGAAATCCGTTCGGGCGTTTTTGCGTCAGAAGCGGAAATATTCGCATTTTTTAATGTTTTTGTTCATCTGAAGAGCAAATTTACGGAGGAATTTTAAAATGGAACCGGTTACCGTTAATTTAAAACAAATCGGCGAAGACAACTTTTTGGACGCATTCAATCTTAAGCTGGCAGACGGGCAGGAGGCGTTCGTTTCCCATCCCGTCCGCAGTCTGGCGCAGGCGTATGTTTACCGTAATCAGTGCACCCCTTTCGGAATTTATCACGGAGAAAAAATGGTCGGATACGTGATGGTGATCTGCGATTACGATATTCATGAATATAACATATGGCACATGATGATTGACTGTGCAGAGCAGGGGCGCGGCTACGGAAAAGCCGCGTTAAAAGAGGTTCTGGAATATATTAAGCGGAAGCCTTTCGGCGATTTTGACCGTGTGTCGCTTACCTGCAATAAAGAAAACACCGCCGCTCTTGCGCTGTACCGGAGCATGGGATTTGAGCCGACCGGCAGCGAAGACGAGGACGAGGCGGAACTTGCTTTAACGCTGTAAAGCCGACTGTGCCGCCCGACGGAATTTGTCCGCCGCGGCGTTTTCAAAAACATAAAAAAATCCTCCGTACGGCTTTTTCGTATACGGAGGATTTGCTTTTTTTATGTACGATTTTTACGATCTTTTTCGGGCGGATTATTTTCCGGCATATTTAAGAATTCCTTCGGCAATCGCTTCCGCGCACGCGTTCCGCCAGTCTTCGTTTAGCATAAGCGCCGCGTCCGCCTCGTTTGACAAAAATCCGACCTCAACCAGCACCGACGGAGCTTTTATGTTGCGCAAAACATACACTCCGCCGTCCGTCGGTACGTACATACGCAGCTTCGGATCGGGCATTCCGTACTCCGCCAGTCCCTCCCGGCAGCTGTCCGCTATCGACGAGGCAAGACCGGGCGTATATTTTGTGTTGTTTGAGTCGTAGTGTACGCGAAGTCCGCGCACGTCGGGATTTGTCGGAAACGAGTCGCAGTGCACCGACACAAAAACGTCGATGCCGTCGATACCGTTCGCCATGTCTGTGCGCATGTACGGGTCAAGCTTGTAAACTCCTTCCTCCGCGTCGGCTGGGATCGCGTCGTCCTCACGCGTCATCACGACAACGGCTCCGCGCCCGCGCAGAATTTCGCAGAGCCGGGATGCAATCATCAGGTTTATGTCCTTCTCGCTGTATTCTTCTCCGAGAAAATCGGAATCCGAGCCGGGATCGGAATATCCGTGTCCGGCGTCCACGCATACCGTAAGCACGCCGTCCTCGTCCGGCAGCGACTGCGGCGTTATGCCCGGCACAACTCCGCCGCTTCTCCTCCAAAAAAGAACTACGCCGCAAATCAGCGCCAGAATCAGCGCCGCGGCGCACAGCGCAGCCGCCGCTTTTTTCCACGGTATATGTATTTTTCTGTTTATGTCCATTTTTACTCCTTTATTCTGCTTTTTTACCGTAATGTTAATAATATGTTAACACATTTATTGCGTCTCAATGGTATAATTAAAAAATAATTACGCTCGCGGTACGCCCCGTGCACCGCGGCGAACAGAGCACGATTTTACGGAGATTACTATGAAACTGTTTCTTCTTTGTCTTGCCGCAGGTCTGCTTGCGCAGCTTATCGACGGAACGCTCGGCATGGCCTACGGCGTCTCCTGCAACTCGCTTCTGCGAACCATGGGAATTCCGTCCGCAATGGCAAGCGCTTCGGTCCATTTTGCGGAAATGTTTACAACGCTTGCTTCGGGCATATCGCACTTCCGTCTGAAAAATATCGGAAAAACGCTGTTTCTGCGTCTGCTCATACCCGGAATTATCGGCGGCGCGCTCGGAGCGTATGTTCTTTCCAATCTTTATAACGAAAAATTCGACCCTCTGATCGACTTATATCTGATTATTATGGGCGTCGTCATCATAATCAAGGCTTTCCGCAAATCAAAAACCACGCGCGATCCGGGAATGTACGTCTATCCGCTCGGCTTCATCGGCGGCTTCCTCGACGCTGTCGGAGGAGGCGGCTGGGGTCCGGTCGTAACCTCAACGCTCGTCGCGTCCGGGCATGACGTAAAAAAGACGATCGGCTCGGTCAACGCCGCCGAATTTTTTGTCACGATCGCGGAATCCGCGGCGTTCACACTGGCTCTGCGTGCAAGCTTCCTCGAAAACATCTATTCCGTCCTCGGACTCATCGTCGGCGGCGTAATCGCTTCGCCCTTTGCGGCAATTCTCTGCAAAAAGCTTCCGGCAAAGCCTCTTATGATTGTCGTCGGACTGCTCATCGTCGGGCTGAATTCTTATTCTTTCGTGACGTATTTTATCTGATTTTGTTCCGTATTATATTATACTTTACTGTTCTTTTAATGTCAAGAACCGCGATTTTAAACCGGCGTCCGCAAAAACGAGGACTTTAAAAGGTTTTGGATATCCCTTAAATCGGAGGTGCGCATATGGTCCGGATCGGAAGCGTTGAACTTAAGCACGGTCTTATGCTCGCTCCCATGGCAGGCGTTACGGACGCCGCGTTCCGTCTGACTGCCTTCCGTTTCGGCGCGGAATACGCCGTAAGCGAGATGGTCAGCGCCAAAGCCGTCTGCTATGACGACAAAAAAACCGGCGCGCTGCTTTGTATTTCTCCCGGCGAACGTCCTATGGGCGTACAGATTTTCGGCTCCGATCCATACATTATGGCCGAAGCCGCAAAACGCATAATGCTCCGTCCCGACGCGCCGGATATTATCGATATTAATATGGGCTGCCCCGTCAGAAAAATCGCCGGAAACGGCGAGGGCAGCGCTCTTATGCGTAATCCCGCGCTTGCGGGCAGGATTGTACGCGCCGTTTCGGACGCGGTGTCCGTGCCGGTGACGGTCAAATTCCGCTCGGGCTGGGACGCGTCCTCGTTAAACGCGCCCGAGTTTGCACGTGTCTGCGAGGAAAACGGAGCCGCCGCTTTGTGCGTACACGGCCGTACGCGTGAGCAGCTTTACGCGGATCCGGTTGATCTTGACGTTATAAAAGACGTCAAAAACGCCGTGTCCGTGCCGGTCTTCGGCAACGGCGGAATTTATACGCCGGAAGAGGCGCTTTATATGTTAAACTATACGGGCTGCGACGGTATCGCCGTCGGCAGAGGCGCCATGGGACAGCCGTGGATTTTCGACGCTGTCTCCGCCGCGCTCGGCGGTACGGATTTTTCTTTGCCCGACAGCCGGACTATACTCGATACCGCCCTGTCCCAGCTCGATATTATGCTGCGTTTCAAGCCGGAAGAAGCCGCCGTTAAGGAGGCGCGCCGTCAGATGTCGTATTATATAAAAGGCATTCCCGGAGCCGCTTCCCTGCGCGCGTCGCTCATGACCGCTTCCTCCCCAGACGAAATACGCCGCATTATGACCGAAGGCTTCGAACGCCTTGAATAAAACCGGGCCGGCAGAATTTTACCGGTTCCTTTTCCGTATATAAGCTAAACAAACGGAGGCAAAAAATGCCGTCACTTTCAATACACCTGCTTGCCGGACGCGAGCTGCGTCCGAACGGTTCGCAGTTATTTTTCACAGGCTGCATAGCGCCCGACGCCGTGTCGCCGTGGCAAAAAAAAGAGCACGCGCACCTGCGCGACCGCGCCGACCGCAACGGAGCGCTGCGTGAATTTGCGGATTCGCTGCCGGACGGCGACGACTACGCAAACGGAGCGCTGTTTCATCTGTTCTGCGATTACATATGGGACAATTCGGCGCTCAGGGGCTACAAAGAAAGCTTCTGCGGCGACGACTGGTTCCACCCGTACCGCAGCGAGATTCACAAAGCCTCGTCCTACATATTCAATCACGACCCGGGTATCGCAAAAATCTGGGCGGAGGTAAACGCTTGTCAAAAGGAGGCGTTTGAACACTCGGCTTACCGTGCCGACGCGGACGTAAAGGCGTTTATATCCGAGCGTTACAGATGGAAGCTCGAAAACGATCTGGGGCCGTCGGAGGTGTTCACGCCGGAATATGTCCGGGAATTTGCAAAATACGCCGCGTATGCGTTTACAATGTGGCAAAAAGACAAAAATTTCAGCATATTTTTCCGGCGCGCTTGACAAACCGGCCGGATGTATGGTATATATTTATTCAGTAATAAAATAAGCGGAAAGGATTGTTTTTATGAAATTATTTGACGAATTCAAAAAATTTGCCTTCAAGGGAAACGTTTTGGACATGGCAGTCGGCGTTATCATCGGCGGAGCGTTCGGCAAAATCGTAACGTCGGTTGTTAACGACCTTATAACTCCGTTCATCAGCCTTATAACCGGAAACGTAAATTTCGACGATCTGAAGTGGGTGCTTCGTCCCGAAACTCTCGCCGAGGACGGAATTACGGTTGAGGCTGCGGAAATTGCCGTAAAGTACGGTTCGTTCTTGCAGGGACTGCTTGACTTTTTACTCATTGCAATCAGCATTTTCATTATGGTTAAGCTTATAAACGCGGGACGCGAAAAAGCCGAGGCTAAGAAAAAAGCCGCCGAGGCAGCTAAACTTGCCGAAGAAGAAGCCGCAAAGGCAGCCGAGCCTCCCAAGCCCACAACCGAGGAGCTGCTCGCCGAAATCAGAGATCTTTTGGCAAATAAGTAACCCGTTTGCAAAAAACAGGGCATTGTTTATAAATATTCAGGATATTTAAAGGAGCATACTATGTATTACATTGGTGTTGACCTCGGCGGAACCAACATCGCCGTAGGAATTGTTGACGAAAACTACAAAATCGTCAAAAAAGGCAGCGTGCCGACTTTGGCTCAGCGTCCTTCCGAAGAAATCATTAAGGACATGACCGATCTTTCAAAGAAGCTGCTCGACGAATGCGGAATCTCTCTCGACGAGGTCGCTTACGCGGGAATCGCCGCTCCCGGCTCGGTTGATCCGGAAAACGGCGTTATCGAATACACAAACAATCTGCCTTTCCGCAACTTTGAAATTGCAAAGGTATTCAAGCAGTTCCTTCCCGTTAAGGAAGTTTACGCCGAAAACGACGCAAACGCAGCCGCTCTCGGCGAAGCATACGCCGGAGCCGCAAAGGGAATCAAGGATTCGATTATGATCACGCTCGGCACAGGTCTTGGCGGCGGAATCATCATCGACCACAAGATTTACACCGGCTTCAACCATTACGGCGGCGAGCTCGGACACGTTGTTCTTGTCTACGACGGCAAACAGTGCACCTGCGGACGCAAGGGCTGCTGGGAAACCTACTCCTCCGCAACCGGACTCATCAACAT
>JAQXSY010000059.1 GCA_029219205.1 Bacillota bacterium
TGTTATCCTGCGGCGATGATCCTGCCGACATCAATTTTTGATTTTCTTCAGGAAAGCGATGATTTCTATTTTCCTCCGCTCGTCGGGACATACCTGCGGCTCACTCGAATGCTTGTTTTTGCGCTCGCGCTTTTTCTTACGCCGACCTGGTATTTGCTAATTTCAAATCCCGATTGGCTTCCGCCCGGACTGAAATTCATTCTTGTCGGCGAGCCTGCCGCCGTCCCGGTCCTGATTCAGCTGCTGCTTGCCGAATTTGCAATCGACGGTCTCAAACTCGCCTCGCTGAACACTCCGAGTATGCTGAACAGTTCGTTCTCGGTTGTCGGAGCGCTTATTCTCGGAGACTTTGCGGTTCAAACCGGCTGGTTCAGCGCCGAAGTTATTCTGTATATGGCTGTCGTTGCAATAGCCAATTTCACACAGCAGTCATACGAGCTTGGTTATGCCTGTAAATTCATGCGTATAATTTCGCTGATCGCAACCGGTATATTCGGGATTTACGGATATGCTGCGGTTTTCATATTTACAATATTGCTGATCGCTTCAAACAAAACCGTAGACGGAATGAGAAGATATTTGTATCCGCTTATTCCCTTTAACGCCCGCGCGCTGAAACACGTATTCATAAAAGATAAATAAGGAAAGCTTCCGTTCCGGGCAGATCCTTGTCCGAAACGGAAGCTTTTTTGCGGCTGAATCCGCTTAGTTTCGCAGTCTTTTTTTGATAAAAGATCGCGCTGATTTAAATTAATTTGCCTCAGCCTCCGGCCGGCTCGGTTTTCATTGCGTGCGTAACGTTTTCGGCAGAGGCTTTGCATCGTATATAAGTTTACGGCAAAAAGCAGGCAAATTACCAGGTACGGGACGCCATCTTTTTGAATTCGCCGACCGTAGAAACATGGCTGTTCAGACCGCCGTCCACTGTGAGTACCTGACCTGTGAAAAATGTGCTTTCGTCGGATCCCAGATACACGCATATGTTGGCAATATCCTCTGGGCAGCCGTAACGGGGCACCATGATGTTGTTGAGGAAAATATCCTTCAGAACCTGAGGAACTTTTGCCTCGTTGTCGGGCGTGACAATCAAACCGGGACGCACACAGTTGCACCGTATGTTGGATTTACCGTACTGCAGAGCAGTGGACTGGGTGAGCATATCCACACCGGCCTTTGCGCAAGCATAAGCCGTGGAGCCCAGATCGCCGCCGCAGGATGCCATGGATCCAATGTTGATAATAGAACCGCCGTTATTCTGCTGCATATAGGGGATTACGCATTTGGTCGCATAGAATGTACCGCGCAGGTCAGAGTTAAAAACGGCATCCCACATATCCAAGGTCAACTCATCGACACGACCGTCCTTCAAGCCCACATTGGCGGCATTGTTGACCAAAACGTCAATTTTTCCGTACTTTTCAACGGTGTCCTTAATCAGTGCTTCGATGCTTTCTACCTGCATGATGTCCATAAAATGGAATGTAGCTTCTCCACCGTTTTTCTTGATTTCATCAACAACAGTCTGTCCCTTAGCCTCACGGCGTCCGCAGACAACAACAGCTGCACCTTCAGCGGCGAAAAGCTTTGCGATACCCGTACCGATACCGCTGGTGGAACCAGTGACAATGGCAACTTTGTCTTTTAAACGATTCATTTTATATCTCCTGTATATTTAATTTCTTTACATATTAATTAAATCACAAAACAGGCGTTTCGTCAACAGTATGCTCGTATAATTAATATTTTTTATATATTATACTGATTTATTATTTTTACCAAAAAAAGAAGTTCTATCATCCATTTAAATCAAAATAAAGAAGCGTTGCCCTATTAACTTCCGAGTCACCGTTGAAAGCCAGCAGGGACAACACTTTCTGTTTGACAGATACATTGCGGTATGCTATAATTTATCTAATTAAAAAGTCCTGTGTTTGTGATTTATATCCGATGAAAAAAGTTTTAAACGGATACTTTGGTGATTGTTTAATGTTGTAATGATCTGCATGCTTATTGCAGTGTTTATGGGGGTCTGTATGAGTTCTAACTATGTGATGAAATTGGTTGAGATTGGTTCCGGCAACGAAAAAAAATATGGACCGGAGCTTGCGGTGCACGAAGGAGACATTATCCTTGATAAGGGCTTTAGTTTTACTGTTCTTCCCGGAAGGTTCGACTTTTCGAAGCCGGTAAGCAAAAAACCTTTCACAAACCAACCGGAGGAACTCTCAGAAAGACTTCTGAGAGTTAAGGAACTGAATAAGGATTCTGCGGTAATCGCAGTTCTGCAGCAGAATTCTTATATTGAAGGCAACATGATTGTAAAAGAGGAAACGGAATCGATCAAAACCATCGCCTACGGCAAGACATTCAGCGTTTACGCAAAACAGCAGATAATGGATCTGCCGGGCGGGATTATGTATTCTTTTGTCATAGAAGATATCAATGCTTCGCAATCAAATGAACAAAAGTATTGTACCGAATGCGGGAACAAACTGACAAAAGGCGATAAATTCTGCCGTATGTGCGGCACGCCTGTGAAACAAAAGTAACCGACTCTTGATCAGCAGGGATTTGTTTATCCAGCCGCTTCCAGCATATTTTAAATAAATATGCCGTAACCTCCGGACGTTTAGTTTATCATTACGTGCTTAACGGCTCCGACAAGCTTGCCGTTTTGGATAACCGGCGAGCCCGACACGATTGATTGTAATTAGGAACAACATTTTTTATCTGCTCACTTAAGTATTCACCCACGCCCTCTCCCATGGAAAGCATAGTTCTTGTCAGACGTGCGGAGGAGGCTGCAATATGTGAAAAAGATGCACCTCTGCACGCAACAAAAAGATTAGTGAATTCTTTTGTCATAGCGCACTCCAAAGGGATTTCATAAGGAACTTCAAGTTCTTTTGCCAGTCCGTTTTCACCGTGAACATCCAACATATGGTCGGCGATGGCTATTGTGCGCCCGACCTTGGGCTGTTTCAGAATTCCTCTGCGCAGATCCTGTTCCTTTAACACATATTTACCCTTTAAACGATAGCTTTCACGGATGCCGGCGTTAAATATGTGTTTTAAGGTATAGCCGTTAAATTTTCTTTGGGTCTGCAAATAATGCCAATATCTGTAAACTCTTGCTTTGCCAACTTCGTCGGCACGATCGCCTAATTCAAGAAACTCTCTGCCCTGGATGGTTGGGAGCATATTTACATTCACATCATCGCCGGGGTATTTTACCATAGCAGAAATCACGTTGTCCGGAGACCAATTTCCTACATCTGTGTTCAAAAGTTCCGAAGGAATTTCGTCAATGTGTCCGTTATCAGATGTCATAGCAATTCTGAATACATAAGTAACACCGTTTATACTATCTTTTTTCACGGTTGCAGAAGGCTCGTTATATTCCTCTTTTCCTTCAGCACCTATGGTGTGGTCACAGCCTGCATACCTTGCAAGAACAATGTCGCCCGAGGCATCAACAAAATAATCAGCAAAAAGTTCTGTTTCGTTACCGTTTTCATCGGTAATAAGCATACTTTTAATCTTGTTGTTGTCAGTTGTGCAAGCTTTATAGGTGTGGTTAAAAAATGTTGTAAGTTGGTTTTTATAGGGCTCAAAAATGTTATATATAGCTTGTATCATACAGTCGGGTTCAAACTGAAATCTTCTATATGGACCGTGTATACCTCTTATACTTGTACATCTTTTTAAGGTTTCTTCATAGCCACAACCGGTTGCCATCGAAAACCCAAAAGGACGCTCTGCAA
>JAQXSY010000060.1 GCA_029219205.1 Bacillota bacterium
TTTCCTCTGGGATCGGGATCGGGAGAAACAACGCCTATGTAAACGTATTTATCGTCCCAGCGGAGATAAACGTCCATTTCGCTGACGTCCGGAGTCGCGTTGTGCGCCCAGATGGAAGCGTTGTCAGTGTCTTTGTCAACATGAATAACAGATTCGCCCCAGTTGTCCTTGGATATCGGCTTGGTTACGTCGATACCTGCAGGAACACGGTCGACCTTGAATGTGCCGTCGTCAGCCTTGACGACAACCTGACCGGTCGCGGTGGGGTTGCGCTTCGGGATTACGATGCTCGAAAGATCGGTGATTTCGTTTTTGCCTTCAGCGTCCTTAAAGAGCTTGCCGCATGCGCAGGCGTAGTGCGCGCTTTGGCCCTCGGTTTCGGTTGTCGCTGCGATGGCGGGAACGAATGTGAGATAGGGAGAGTGGTCGTGAGCCTTGGGATTGCCGTAAAGGTGTATCTCTCCTATCGACATTTCGTCGAAATATTCGTCGTTGAGACCGTCTGTCCAGACAATGTCAAGGTAATAGTACTTATATGGAGTCGGGTCGGTGATCGGATATACTTCCGTCATGCCCTCGGTGTGCTTTACACCGCCGACAGATGAAATGAGTTTTCCTTTGGTTCCGAAGCTGTCGCTTCCGTAGAGACGCCATGTGCAGGCTTCTTCACGTGTGCGGTATTCGTAACTGCCCGGGTTCAGAGCTTCGAACGAATAGCCGTACAGACGTACGGGTTCTTTCATTTCCCATACGTAGTTCCATTCGCCGAGGTCATACCACCACTGAGCGGTCCAATACACGCTTGTTGATGTGTCATTGTCGAATGCGGAGGCATCAACTCCGTCCGCCGGCTGCTTCTGTACCCTATCAAGATTTACGAGGGAGGCGAGATCCTCAAAAATCTCAATCGGAAATGCAGAATTTGAGCTTGTTCCATCTGCGAAAATCGGTACGGCTGAGAAATTCAGTACCGTTGCGATAATGCAGATGAATGCCAGGGTTCTTTTAAGCATTTTCATAAAGAATACGCTCCTTTTACTATTTTGTTTTTATTAATTGTACAAAAACACTATCTGAATTATAGCATAAAATGTTAAAAAGTCAAGATGTATGAAGCGTATGAACGCCATAATTATGATATCTCACAAAAATGTTAAGGAAAAATTATGCACAATTACTATAATTACGCATGTCGTTTTTTGATGAAAAAAGCACAACCGCACATAATCCGGGATTTTAACATCTTCATCCCGTAACCTGATGACAGATTGCAATAATCTCGGATTTCCGTTGCAACCGGGCGGCGTATGCCGGAAAACCGAGAAAACCGACGCACAAACAAAAAACCGTCCGGACATTTTTGTCCGAACGGTTTCGGTATTATTCATAAGTCGGTTCAAACATCAAAAGCGCGCTGTCTGTGTATTTGTGTAAAAACCCAAAAACAAATTACCGCACAGCCTTAAGCTCGCTAACCGAAACGACCGAGTTTTCCTCGCAGAACGCGCGGATACCGTCGCGTATTTTTACCGGAGCGAGCGGATCGGAAAACTGAGCAGTTCCGACGGAAACCGCGTCCGCACCGGCGAGCAGCATTTCAACCGCGTCGGACGGAGAGGAAATTCCACCCCCTCCGATTATCGGAAGCGCGGTTACGGCGCGCGTCTGCCAGACCATGCGCAGGGCGACGGGGAAGATTGCGGGGCCGGAAAGCCCTCCGGTGACGTTTGCGAGTATGGGACGGCGCTTTTTTATATCGATTCTCATGCCGAGAAGCGTATTAATCAGGCTGAGAGCGTCGGCGCCTCCGCTTTCCGCGGCGCGCGCAAGCTCGGTTATGTCGGATACGTTCGGCGAGAGCTTAACGATAAGAGGCTTGGAGGTGCGCTTTCTGACCGCCGCCGTAACCGCTTCCGCGAGGTCGGGGCGAGTGCCGAAGGCGATGCCGCCCTCCTTTACGTTCGGACAGGAAATGTTCATTTCGATCATGTCCGCGTCCGAACCTTCGAGCATGCCGGCGACCTCTGCGTATTCGTCCGGAGTGCTTCCGGCGATGTTTACAATAACGGTTGCGCCGGTCTGCTTAAGCGCCGGAAGCTCGTTTTTAAGAAAATAATCCGCGCCGGGATTCTGGAGACCGATCGCGTTGATCATGCCTCCGGGAGTTTCGGTTACGCGCGGCGGAGGATTTCCGCGCCGCGGCTTTGCGGTTATACATTTTACGGTTATTGCGCCGAGCTCGGCGGGACTGTAATACGGGGCGTACTCTCTTCCGTAGCCGCAGGTGCCGGAGGCCGTGACTACCGGATTCTTAAGGATTACTCCGGCAATATTTACGCTCATATCCGGTTTCACCGCCAGATCACCTCCTCGGAATCAAAGACAGGACCGTCGGCGCACACGCGTTTGAACGTATAGCCGTCGGGAAACAGCGAAACGGGAGCTTTTACGCGGCATGCGCAGCCCATGCAGGCGCCGACTCCGCAGGCCATTCGTTCTTCAAGGCTCACCTCGCAGCGCAAACCGAGCCGCCGTGCTTCTGCGGATACCGCTTCGAGCATGGGCGAGGGACCGCACGCGAGCATAAGAGACGCCGCAGATTTTTCCGCCGCCTCAGAAATAAGTTCCGTAACGACGCCCTTTTTTCCAAAGGAGCCGTCGTCGGTCACAATTTGGCAGCCGCATCCGAACGCTTTGAAATCGTCCGTACAGCATATAAGAGCGGACGAACGGAAGCCGAGCAGCGCCTGCGCTCTCTCTTTGAGCCGTCTTGCGGCAAAAATCAGCGGAAAAACGCCGATTCCTCCGCCTATAAGCAGAACATTTCCGGTTTCCGGAATCGTGAAACCGTGACCGAGTGGCATGAGCACGTCAAGCGGATCTCCGGGTCTGAGCGCGGAGAGATACTCCGTTCCCTTTCCGCGCACGTCGTAGCAGATACGGATTGTATTTCCGTAGGAATCGGCTATACTGACCGGACGCCTCAGGGTTGTGCCGCTTCCGCAGAGGATATGGGCAAACTGACCCGGCGAGGGTGCGGGAGCGTTTTCGGGCAGGGACATCCGAAGTGAGTAAAGAGGCGCTTCGGCGGTGAGCTTCTGATTTGAGATAACGACAGTCTGCATGTTATTCCTTTCTTACTTTGACATGACCGCAAAAAGCGACCAGCCGTCTGTTGCCGTATAAGCTGCGATTATTCCGGAGGATACGTCTGAAATATAATCGAAAGCGCAGGGAAGAATGAATTTTCCTTCGGTATCGATAAGGCCGTATTTGCCGTTTGAATCGCCAACGACCGCAAGCCCCTGATAGAAGGGACGCGCTTCGGTATAGGAGGGAGATGTAAGCCATCTGCCGTTATAGTCGAAATAGCCGAAGTATTCGTTTTTGCCAAGCACCGCTATGCCTTCGGAATATGCAAAAAGGGTATAGCCGCCCGGAATTTCAAATTCCGTACCGTCCGCATAGAGCAGCAGGTCGGTATCCTTAACCGTTTTCTTTGACCAGTGGTCGGTCCATACGTATCTCACGCGCACAAGACCGTGATCGAACATATACATACCAAGATACTCGGTGCCGTCGGTCTCTGCCGGGAGATACCAGTGGTCGGTCCATCTTTTTGCGCGCTCTTCGGGATAAATTACGTTGTAGCCTTTGGAAAGTCCCGGTATCTGTATGACCGGAGAGCCGTATACGTTTATATAGAACAGGTTTCCGTCCGTATCGACAACGGCGGCAAGACCGTTTGAGCTGAACGGATATACTTTTTTGTACTTTGCCGGGATTGCAATGCCGCCGTAACGGTTTTTGTATCCCCAAAGCGTAACTGTTTGCTTTTCTTCGCCGTCTTCATCCTCCTCATCGGGGGAAAGCGGCAGCGTGAAGCCGCTCTGACTGCGCAAAAGCATATCCGAGCCGTCCGTTTCGCTGTCCGGAGGAGTCGTATCGTCGTCCGGGGAAATTGTTTCCTCGTCCGGCGGATTTGTGTCGCTTTCCGAGGGAGTTGTTTCCTCGTCCGGACCGGGTTCGTCCTCAACCGGGAATTCTTCGGAATAAGGATAGTATTCAACCGGATTTATACCCTCAAAGGCTCCGATGGGTACGTCGAAAAAAATCGGGGAAGAGTCGGTTTCGGGATTGAAGCTTACTTTTGTAAACTGTCCGGTTTCGATGTCCACGGAATAATATTCTTCATTATATAATACAATAGGATGTCCGTCCTTGTCGCGCGCTGAGGTGAAGGATACGTCGGCAAAATTGCTTACGAGCTTTTTCAGCGACGAGTTGTACAGAGAGATCGTTTTTCCGTCGTCGACCAGAATCATGCCCATCCAGAGCGTTACAGCCGGTTTTTTCTGTTCCTCCGAAATGAACTTTGTGACATAGCATTCCTCGTCCGGATCGAGCAGACGCTGTGTATAGTTAACAACCTGCCGACGGAAGCTGAAGGTCTTTTTTGATGCTGCCGGAACGTCGCCGAGACGTGCCAAAAAATGCGTGCCCGAGCTGAACTGCGAGCCGGATATATCCCAGCCCTCGGCGGCAAGCGACGAATAGAGAGGAATTTTTTCGAGAAACGCTTCAAATTCGTCCTGATTTATCGGCGGATTGGTGTCCGGCGTATCGGGCGGAAGCGTAGTATCGTCGCCGGGAGATGTGGACGTGTCCTTTGTGTCGGGCGCGTCGGTCTCGGGCGGATCGGTTTCGGGCCGTTCTATAAAGGATATGTCGTAGACTCCGGCGCGGTAGAGAATCAGAGCAAGTATAACGAAAGCGAAAACCGCGACAGCGGCGGCTCTTACGGATACGCGCTTGAAAAAATTCATTTTGAATTACTCCGTTAAAGGCACAAATTACGCCTATTTATGATATTTTCCGTGATTTATTATCGTAAACGCGCGGTATATCTGTTCGCAGAGGATAACGCGCATAAGCTGATGCGGGAAGGTCATGGGAGAAAACGACAAACGCAGATCGCACGCCGCCTTCACGCTTTCGTCCAGACCGTTTTCGCCCCCGATGACAAACACGACTTCGGACACGCCCCTCAGCGGGAGCGTTTCAAGCTCGTGAGCCAGCGCCTCGGACGACATCATTTTTCCCTCGACGCAGAGCGCTATACGGTATGCTTTTTTGGGAAACGGCGGCAGCGGTTTTCCGTCCGCGCATTCTCTGACGGAAAACGAACAGTAGCCGGAAAGACGCTTTGAATATTCGGCAACGGCGTCGCGGAGGAAGGCTTCCTTGAGCGTGCCTACTGCATATACGGTTACGGCAAGCATCAGACCAGCTCTATTGTCGCGTTTTGCGACGCAACGACGACGCGGACGTCCGGGCTGCCTGCGGCGGCAAGCGCCTCGCTGACCGTACGAAGCGCGTCGGAGGGACGGTTGTTCTCGGCGCTCAGGTGAGCGAGCATGAAGCGCCGTACGCCTGTTTTTGCAAGCTTTGCGGCGGCTTCGGCGCAGTCGTCGTTTGAAAGATGTCCGCGCTTTGAGAGAATGCGCTCCTTTAGACTGTAAGGATACGGACCGCTTTTAAGCATTTCGCAGTCGTGGTTGGATTCGATAACGACGCCGTCGCAGCCGGACAGCATACTGAGCATTTCCGGAGTAACGCAGCCTGCGTCTGTGGCGATTCCGAGACGGCAGGAGCCGCAGCAGATGCGGTATCCGAGACACAGAACGCTGTCGTGCGGCGTGATAAAGGATTCTATTGTCAGACATCCGACCTTTTCGGTATAGAGAGGCGGATGCCGAACTATACATTTTTCAAGTCTTCCGTCGCGCGAGGGACGCAGCAGGTCGGCGCATGGAGCGGCGATATGCACGGGTATACGGTGCTTTGAGCATATAACGTAAAGCCCGGCGGTGTGATCGGAATGCTCGTGCGTGACAAACACGGCTTTGACCGACGAAAGCGACGAGCCGAGCGCCTTCAGCGCGGCTTCGGTTGCTCTTGCGCTTGCACCAGCGTCAACGAGGATGCTGTCATCTCCGGCGCGTATGAAAAAGCAATTGCCCTTTGAGCCGGAAAAAAGGCTGAAAACCTCGGGATTAAGCGGGGATACCGGTTCTGTCATGAAAGATTCACCTAATTCTTGATATTAAAAATATAAAACAGCCACATCATGTCGAGCAGAAGTGTCAGAGTGAACGAAACGAGCAGCATAAGAATCACTTTCGACGCTTTGCGGGTCTTTTCGGCAATTCTGACGGCGTCGTCCTTCTGTTCCTCGGACCATTCTGCGGGAAGCGAGGCACGGTCGGGTATACCGGCGGGCTTTCCGAGACCGCGGTTCAGTATAAAGTATAAAACGAACAAAATGAGCACGGCGATCGAGTAGATATGAATCATCGGCTTAAATTCGAAATATATGCCGATCTGATAGACGGCAAATACCGCGAGAAAGCAGAGTGCGGTCTTTCCTGCAAGCCGAAAGTTGAATTTTTTAAACGCCGCCTTTATTTCGTCCGCCGGACCTGTTTTTTTCTTTACCCGGTATTTTTTGCTTTTGCTCATTTAAAAAGACTCCGTGTCAGACGTAATCTCGGCCTGTCCGTCCGCCTGCGCGGCTTTGAAAATGCCGCCGCGAAAGAATCTGCCGATTGAAATTGCGGCGGCTATCATAAGCAGCGCGATTACCGCCGCAATTATTCGTTTCCGCATGGCTTCAGTTGCTGAAGGAGAGCAGCTTGTTCTTCAGCTCGTCCTCGATGCGTCCAAGCTCGGCTTCCGCGGAGCGGCGCTTTTCCTTGCCGTCGGCCTGTATCTGCATAACCTCGTCGAGCGTTGATATGAGCTGTTCATTTGTGTAGGTAAGCGTTTCGATGTCAACTATGCCGCGTTCGTTTTCACGGGCGGTTTCGACTGTTGCAAGCTTGAGCGCGTCGGCGTTTTTCTTCAGCAGCTCGTTTGTCATGTCGGCTACCTCGCGCTGAGCCTTGAGCGCCTCCTGCGAGTGCGCCAGACCGAGCGCGATTACCATTTGGCTCTTCCAGAGCGGAACGGTGTTTGAGATTGTCGACTGTATCTTTTCCGCCATGACCGTGTCGTTGTTCTGAACGAGTCTGATCTGCGGGCCCATCTGAATTGAAACGGTGCGGGTCAGTTCGAGGTCGTACAGCTTTTTTTCAAACCGGTCGCAGAGCGCCGCAAAGTCGCTTGCGGTCTGCGCGTCGGCGGGCAGACCTGTCTCTTCCGCGCGGCGCGTATATTCGGCGAGCGTCGTCTCGCGCGCCTCCTTCAGCTTGCGTTTTCCGGCGATTATGCAGAGGGAAAGCTCCTTGAAGTTTGCAAGGTTGACGTCGTACAGCTTGTCAAGCACCGCGACGTCCTTCATCAGCTGAATTTGATGACCGTCCAGCGACTCGCAGATCTTGTCAACGCTGACCTCCGCCTTGTCATAACGCGCCTTGAGCGCGTCAACCTTGTTCTGCGCTTTTCTGAAGAGACGAAATCCCTTCTTTTCTTCCGTGTCGAAGTTTTTAAGCTCCGAGACAAGTCCGGAAATCATTTCTCCCGTCGCCCCGAGGTCCATTGTGCGTACGTTCGACAGCGCGGAGTCGGCAAATTCCGAAATTTTCTGCTGCGCTCCGGAGCCGTACTGCATGATTGAGCCGCTGTCGGAGATGTCTATTGTTTTTTCAAATTCCGCAACAACCGCCTTTTCTTCTTCGGTAAGCGCGTTTTCCTCGGGAAGGTCCGGAGCGGTTATTGTTTTCTGCGATATGACAGGATTGAGTTTTTCGTTCATGACGGGTTTCCTTTCGTAATTTTTGTAAATCCGGCGGCAGCGGTCTCGGCTCCGTTTACGAGCATGGCTCCGACGGAATTTCCGGCAGCCATTACAAGCAGCTTAAGCCAGACCTCCGGTCTGCGGAACATTCCCGCAGCGGCAAAATAAAACATATTCGCAACGACGTGTTCAAAGCCGGCGACGATAAACGCTGCGACGCAAAAGAACACCGCCGCGGTTTTCAGGATTCCGTGCTCCTGCTTTTTGAAAGTATCGACTGCCGCAAACATAAGCACTCCGCAGAACACGGACAAAATAAACGCCGAAAGCAGCCCGTCCTCAAGCTTGACCGAGCACGCTTTTTCCGCGGCGTCCGCAACTGCGCCGAGCCGCGTAAGGCGAACGGCGTATCCGCAGGCCGCGGTTCCGGCAAGGTTTCCGGCAAGAATGACCGGAAGCTCAAAATTTGTCCGCCGGTCGTTTGTGAGCGCGTAGCCTACGGCGCCGGTGAAGAGCGCGTATCCCCGGCAAAGTATGATAAAAAGCCCAACGCCGAACAAAAACGCTCCGGCGATCTTTACCTGCGAGGCAAGATAAACCGCTCCGCCGATCGAGATCATGATTCCCGCGAGAAAAGCACGCAGAAATATACCCGCCGTCCTCAAGCGCGCGTCACCGTCCTTTCAATTTATTATATAAAAATATCTAACGAAAATTATATCACAAACCGTTTTCCCTGTCAATGCTTCATGCAAAGCGCAGAAAAAACTTACGGAAAAAGTAACAAATTTGTAATGAAAAATATTCTCCGCCGTGATATTATAATTGTACAATGGATAATCGGTATCTGCGATGTTTTTGAAGCGTTGATTTTTAAACAATATTTTAAACAAAGATGAAAAAAATATTAATAAAATTTCTCGGAAACGATATATTGCTGTGCCTGACCGGGGGAGTTCTGCTCAATTTTCTGATTGAGATACTCAGCCGCCGGTCTTTTTCCGGCGCCGTTTCCTATGCGTTCTCGCATCCGCTCCGCTTTCTTTACTGCTCGGCGATAATAATGATTACGCTTTCGAGCGCAATGTGGCTGAAGCGCCGTATGTTCGGCTACGCGGTCGTAGGATTTCTCTGGGTCGTGCTCGGCATAATTAACTGCTGCGTGCTGTTCTTCCGCACAACGCCGCTTTCCGCGGTCGATTTTCGGATTGTGCGCTTTCTTCTGACAATGATAACCTCTTATCTGAACGTCATACATATAGTCCTGATTGTTCTTGCCGTTACGGCGATTATCGCCGCGAGCGTGGTGGCTTTCGGAAAATGCAGAAAGAAAAAGGTGGACATACGCCGCGCGGCGCTCACTCTTGCGGGACTTGCCGTAATTATATGCGCCGGCCGCTCGTTTTCGACGCGCGTAAACGCCGTTCCGGAGAATTTTGACGATTTGGGAGAGGCTTGCGGCGAATACGGCTTTGTGTACTGCTTTGCGGCGAGCCTGCTTGATACCGGAGTAGACCGCCCCGAATCGTATTCGGAGGAGGAGGCGGGCGCGCTTCTTGAAAAATTCACGGACGAAGCCGGAGAACCGGAGGAAAAGCCGACCGTGATCGTGCTACAGCTTGAATCCTTTCTTGACGCAGAGCTTATAAAGACGCTGGATCTGTCCTCTCCGGCGACGCCGGTATTTGCTTCTCTCAAGGAAAGCTGCGCGCACGGCAGGCTTTTTGTTCCGTCGAGAGGGGGCGCCACCGCAAACGTAGAGTTTGAGGTTCTGAGCGGTATGCCGCTTGACTTTTTCGGTCCGGGAGAGTATCCGTACCAGACTGTGCTGAAAAGCACGGCTTGTCCGAGCGCGGCGCGCGCTTTTGCGGAAAACGGCTACGTTTCGCACGCGATGCACAATCACATAGGCGAGTTTTACGACCGCGACACGGCGTATTCGATGCTCGGTTTTGACACCTTCACCTCGGTTGAAAGCATGACTGGCGTCGAGTACAATTTGCTCGGCTGGGAGCGTGACGGCGTACTTAAGGACGAGATCATAGGCGCTGTCGGTTCGACCGAGGGACCCGATTTTATATTTGCGGTCGGAGTCGAGACTCACGGAAAGTATCCTACCGAACGTCCGGAGGACGCTGAATACGAAATATCCGTTGAAAAAAACGGAACCGCGAACACCGATGCGGAGCTTGAGTACTACGTAAACGCGCTGCACAGCGTGGACACGATGCTCGGAGAGCTCATTGAGGAGCTGTCGTCTCTTGACGAAAAGGTTGTGCTTATTGTGTACGGCGATCACCAGCCGGCGCTGCTGCTCGGCGAAAACGATCTCGGCAGCCTCGGTCTGTTTTCAACCGAGTACGCGGTCTGGACAAATTATGAAAAAACATCCGGCGAACGCGATCTTTATACATATCAGCTGCTGTATTCGGAGCTTGATCGGCTCGGCATAAACGGCGGCGTTATCGGCGGCATACACAAAGCGTACGCAAACGGAACTGTGGGCACGGACGAATATATGTCCGCGCTGGAATTTGCGGAGTATGACATGCTCTACGGCGAAGGCTATCTTTACACCGACGGCTCGCCGGAGCCTACCGAAATTGAAAGCGGCTGGCGCAGACCGCGCATAACCGGAGTCGTCAATCGGGAAAACGGACAGCTTACGGTTTACGGAGAGGGATTCAACGAATATTCAAAGGTTTATATCAACGATAAGCCGCGAAGAACGAAGTACGTGTCCGAGAGCGCGCTGACCGTGAGCGGAGGAACGCCGCGGAAGGGCGCACGTATCACGGTAAGGCAGGTAAACAACACCGCGCAGTTCGGCTGCTCGGACGAATTTGTCGCCGGCGCGGAAAAATCAGAATAAAATAGGCGGAGAGCTTTTAAAAAGCTTTCCGCTTTTTTCGCAATTGAACACGTACCTGACAAAAATGTGTGAAATTGATATATAAAACCTGTTTTTTTTGTGATAGAATAAATGATAATTACCAATAAAAAAGTTCGTCGGCGCAAAATTGTTGCCGCCGGCATAATTTCTGAAAGGAATTCTCTGATATGGAAGACACGATAATAAACATCGGAAAACGGAGAGAATTTTTCTTCGACAACACGATGGTAGACACATCGCGAAGCGGTTCGTTCCCGGTAATTCACGAGCCGGTGAAGCGCGAGTGCGTACTGACTTACGACGATCCTTGGGGAGGCGACGGCGCACACTATATGTGCGTGCTGACCGATCCCGAAGAGGGAGTTCACCGTATGTACAACACGGTTACGCGTTCACGCTATTACCCCAAGGTTGATTTCACCTCAACCGTATGCTATGCGGAAAGCCGCGACGGAATACACTGGGAAAAACCTTCGCTCGGCATAGTTGAATTCAACGGTTCAAAGGACAACAACATAATTCTCGGACCGCACGACGGCGGAGAAGGATGGGACGGCTTCCGTCCGTTTATCGACACAAACCCCGAATGCAAGCCCGAACAGAGATACAAAGCGGTTGCAAACATAAAGGACAGCCTGTGGCTGTTTACAAGTCCGGACGGAATTCATTTCGAAAAAGAAGGACAGCTTGACCTCAAAGGACAGTTCGATTCCGTAAACACTCTGTTCTTCAATGAGGAAAAGGGCGTATATCAGTGCTTTTTCAGAGCGTATCATTCAAGTCCGCTGCCTGAGGACAAAGCCTGGATCCGCGATATAAGACTCGCAGAATCCAAGGATTTGATACACTGGTCCAGAAAAGACGGCGATATGCTCGATTATACTCCTCAGTGCGATTGGCACATGTATATAAACGGAATCAGCCCGTATTACAGAGGCAAGCACGTATATGTCGGATTCCCGTCGAGATACAACGAGCGCAAGGGCTGGAGCAACAGCTTTGAGATGCTCTGCGGAAAAGACAAGCGCGCACAGCGCTTCATTGACAATCCGAGAACTGCAACCGCGATCAGCGACACATTGTTTATGACCTCACGCGACGGTGTGCACTGGATTCGCTACGGAGACGCGTTTATGCGGCCGGGTCCCGAGTACCCAGAAAACTGGGTATACGGCAGCGTATATCATTCAAACGGAATGATCGAAACAAAATCGGCTCATCCCGGATGTGAAAACGAAATATCAATGTACTGCGCGGAAAAGCGCTGGTCGGGCGAGCCTGCTCAGATCTGGCGCTATACGATACGCCTGGACGGCTTTGTTTCTCAGAGAGGAAGCTGGTATTCCTCAAATCTTGTAACTAAAAAATTCATTTTCGAAGGCAAGGATCTTTTCATAAACTTCTCAACGTCCGCATACGGCGGAATTGACGTGAAGCTGCACGGAGAAGACGGAACCTGCCTCAATTCGATTGAGAATTTCGGCGATAGCTGCGATCGTCGGATTGTATTTGAAAACGGATCGGCGGAAAAGCTGGCCGGAAAGCCTGTTTGGCTTGAGATGGTTCTGAGAGACGCGGACGTTTATTCGTTCAGATTTGAATAATGCGGTTCTGAAATGAGGTAATAACGGTAATGGAAGAAATTATAAACATAGGCAGCCGACGCGAATTATTCTGGGACAACACGATAGTTGACACAGAACGCACACAGACCTCGGCGAAACTTCATCATCCTATTGAACGCGAGTGCGTACTGACCTTTGACGATCCGTGGGGCGGCGACGGCGCATGCTACATGAGTATTATAGACGACAACGGAGTATTCAGACTGTACAACAACGTACACCGCACCTGCGACTATCCGGGCAAGGACAAATGGCCCCATTCTACGGTATGCTACGCCGAGAGTACCGACGGAATTCACTGGGAAAAGCCGGTTATAGGCAATATTGACTTTTTGGGCTCAAAGGAAAACAACATCGTGTTCGGTCCGGTGTTTGACGAAAACGGAAATGAGCTTCATAATTTCGGCGGAGACGGCTTCCGCGCATTGGTAGACCCTCGCCCCGATTGTCCGCCGGATGAACGCATAAAGGCGATTTCAGACTACGAAGGTAAGCTGTGGCTTCACGTAAGTGCCGACGGAATGCACTTCAGAACGGTCGGTCCGCTTGACATTCACGGAGCATTTGACTCTGTAAACAGTCTATTATATAATGAAGAAAAAGAAGTGTTCCAGTGCTACTACCGCGACTACCATGCGCCTTTTAAGCCCGGAGACAGACACTGGATCCGCGACATAAGACTGACGGAATCAAAGGACCTGGTACACTGGAGCGCTCCCCAGCATATGCGCTATGATCCGTTTGTTGACTGGGAGCTGTATACAAACGGAGTCTGCCATTATTACAGAGCGCCGCATGTATATTTCGCTTTGCCGGTAAGATACAACGAGCGGAGAATCGGCTGGTCGCAGAATTACGAGCAGCTCTGCGGCAGGGACCGCCGCTATGAACGCTTCACAAAAATGGATCCGAGAACCGGAACCGCGGTTACCGACGCTCTGTTCATGACTTCGCGCAACGGCGTGGACTGGACGCGCTACGGCGACGCATTCATGAGTCCCGGACCGGAAAATCCGGCAAACTGGGTTTACGGAAGCTGCTACATCTCAAACGGAATTATCGAAACAAAATCTACACATCCCGGCTGCGAAAACGAAATATCGATGTACTGCGCCGAAGGCCGCTGGACAGGGAAGCCCGCCCAGCTTTACAGATACACGCTGCGTCTTGACGGTTTTGTATCCCAGAACGCAAGCTGGTATACCTCAAAGCTGTTTACAAAGAAGCTTATTTTTGAAGGCAAAGATCTCTTCATAAACTTCTCAACCTCGGCGTTCGGCGGAATTGAAATCCGTATGACCGGAGAAGACGGAAGACAAATCATTGCAAAGGATGTTTTCGGCGACAGCTGCAACCGCCGCGTAATATTTGAAAACGGAAGCCCCGCAGATTTTGCCGGAACTCCGGTTACAATCGAGTTCACAATGTGCGATGCAGACCTGTATTCGATCAAGTTTGAGTAAACGGTGCTGCCGAAAACTCTTTCTTGCTTCGAATCAAAATTAAGAAAAGAAAATTGAAAAATTAGACCAAAGCATTTTATCCGCTCAGTTCGGCTGTGCTCGGACGAATTTTTTGCACATTATAAATAAAAATGAGCGTAATTGGTATATTAAAGCGGATTTTTTATGATAAAATGAAAAAATAGCCGTCGGAACAATAATACAGCCGTTGGCATGTTTTATGAAAGGAATTTCTTGATATGGAAGATACGATAATAAACATCGGTAAGCGGAGAGAGTTTTTCTTCGACAATACGATGATAGACACATCGCGAAACGGTTCATTTCCGGTTATTCACGAGCCGGTGAAGCGTGAGTGCGTACTGACATACGACGATCCTTGGGGAGGCGACTGTGCGAACTATATGGTAGTACTGACAGATCCCGAAGTCGGAGTTCACCGTATGTACAATACGGTTTCGCGTTCGAGCTATTATCCAAAGGTTGATTTCACCTCAACCGTATGCTATGCGGAAAGCCGCGACGGAAT
>JAQXSY010000061.1 GCA_029219205.1 Bacillota bacterium
CGAGGGAGTTGTGCGCGCGCCTTCGGGATTAGGTATTACTATGGGTTCGCCGCCTTCATAAACAGCGACGCAAGAGTTTGTTGTTCCTAAATCGATTCCTATGATTTTTGACATAATTGTTTCCTCCGATATTTATAGTAATTAATTAATAACATATATATTTGATTCAAAATCAGTTTACGACTTTGACCATTGCGTATCTGATAACCTTATCGCCCTTTTTGTAGCCCTTCTGCAGAACTTCGACAATCGTGTTTTCCTTTGCGCCCTCTTCTTCCGTATGCATAATCGCATTGTGAATATTCGGATCAAATTCGTCGCCTTCCGCTCCGAATTCCTCGATTCCAAGCTTTGTCAGAACATCGCCGAACTTATTGAGAGTCAAAATAACTCCCTCCGCAAATTTTTCTTTGTCTGAAAATCTGACTGCCATTTCAAGATTATCCTTGACTGTAAGCAATTCCTTTACCGCGTCGGCGTAAGCGTCGGCATATATTCCGTCTTTTTCCTTCTGCGCGCGCTTTCGGAAATTGTCGTACTCGGCTATCATGCGCGTATACTTGTCGCTCAGTTCGTCGTACGCTTTTTTCTGGTCTTCGCACGCTTTTTTCATTTCTTCAAGTTCTTTTTTTGAAACCTTATGCTCTTTTTTCGGAGCTTCGGTTTCTTTTTCCTCTTTTTCTTCCGCAGGAGCCGCCGAAGATTCGGGAACGGCTTCCTCAGATGTTTCCTTCAGATCATTTTCTTTTTCGTTTTTATCGTTCATTTCGTCGTTTCCTCGTTTTCAGTTTCACTGCCGCCGTCTCCGGACGTAAGCGCATCTGTTTCTTCGTCGGATATTGTTCTTGCAAGGCAGTCGATCGTTGTAATTACTTTTGAATAATCCATGCGGCAAGGTCCTATAACGCCTATCGCGCCGACAATCTTTCCGCCTCTTTTTACCGTTTTGAATATGAGCGAAGAGCTTTTCATTATATCAACGCTGTTTTCCGAACCGATATAAACCTGAAGCCCGTCGTGCTCCGAAGAGGAAATCAGGTTAAGCAGCTCATCCTTCCTCTCAAGCATCCCGAGCATCGATTTAAATCTTTCGATATCTGAATATTCCGGATACTGAAGCAAAAGGTTTACGCCCTCATATCTGAGATCGCCGCTGTCAATTTCGTTTATCACTTCGTACACGCACTTAATTATAGGATTAATAAGCGTTTCGCACTCCGGCATTTTTGATTCCATTTCAATTATCATCGGAACGGTCACATTATCCGGATCGACTCCGGAAATATTTGCGTTAAGCAATGCCTCGAGTCTTTCGAGCAGGTCATCGCTCACCGGAAATTCGGTTCTGAGCTGTCTTGTCTTGACCATACCGTTACTCATCAGCATGACAAGTATGAAAAAATTTGGGCTTATATATACCGTTTTGAAATGTGACGCATATACCGTTCTCTGTTTCGGCTTTACCGAAAGAGAAGTATAATTGGTAAGCGCCGCGGCAGTCTTAGTTGCCCTGTCGAGCACAAAATCAAGCTCCGTCAGCTTTGATTTTATCAGCGAGTTCAATCTGCGAAGCTCCGCAGACGTCATTTTATATCGCTGGATCAAATTGTTTACGTAAAACCTGTATCCGTATTCCGACGGTATTCTGCCCGCAGAAGTGTGCGGCTGCTCAAGATACCCCATTTCTTCAAGCTCGGCCATCTCGTTGCGGATAGTAGCAGACGAGAGCGCTATCTGCTTATTCTGCGTCAGATATTTTGAACCGACAGGACCGCCGCCTTTGACGTGAGCCTCGATTATTGCTTTCAGTATAAGCTTTTTTCGCTCATTCAGTTCCTTATTTTTGCCGTTTTCCACGTTCCCGCCTCCTTACTTCGCCGGGCGCGTTTTAGCACTCTTGGGGGGTCAAGTGCTAATCTATATATATAATTTACCATTCACAGGACGAAAAATCAAGGATTTTTATCATATACTTTGTTAATTATTTGTTAACTCAAAACTTCATATATAGCACACCGGCAGCGGGACCGACAACGCTCTCCATCGCCGGTCCCTCACGAAGCCGAAAAAAAGTTTTTTACGCACGCATATTTAATCTATTTCGGCTATGTACAACCGTTTCCCGATATGATATAATTATTACAGTAAAAAATGTATATTCGAAAGGTGGAAAGCATGTGGGCGGACTATTCGGCGTTACATCAAAAACAGAATGCATAAACGATCTTTTCTTCGGAGTTGACTACCATTCTCATCTCGGAACAAAAAGAGGCGGCATGGTTACATATAATTCAAAAAAAGGCTTCCAGCGGTCGATACATAATATTGAAAACTCTCCGTTCCGTACAAAGTTTGAACGGGACGTGCTTGAAATGTCCGGCGAAAGCGGTATAGGATGTATTTCGGACAGCGAGCCTCAGCCGCTGCTGGTGCGCTCTCACCTCGGGAACTTTGCAATAACCACGGTCGGGCGTATAAACAATACGGAAGAGCTTGTTAACCTTGCGTTTGAATCTGGGATGACGCATTTTCTTGAAATGAGCGGCGGAGACATCAACCCAACCGAGCTGACTGCCGCGCTCATCAACCGCGAAAACACAATTGAAGACGGCATCCGCTGTGCTCAGCAGCTCATTGACGGATCTCTTACGATGCTTATTCTTACTCCCGAATGCATATATGCGGCGCGCGACCTTTTCGGAAGAACCCCGATAGTCATCGGTCACCGCGAGGATGAAAACGAGGCTTACTGCGCGTCTTTTGAATCGTTTGCATACCTGAATCTCGGATTCAACACAGTGCGGGAGCTCGGTCCGGGCGAAATCGTGAAGATAACGCCCGAAGGCTTTGAAACCGTTTCCAAGCCCGGCGAAGAGATGAAGATATGCACGTTTTTGTGGGTATATTTCGGTTACCCGTCGTCCTCTTATGAAGGAATGAACGTCGAACAGATGCGCTATAACTGCGGAAGCTATCTGGCTATGAGAGACGAGAACAGCGGCATCAGTCCTGACAGCGTCGCGGGCGTGCCTGACTCCGGAACAGCGCACGCTATCGGATATTCAAACCGGTCTTCTATACCCTTCGCCCGTCCTTTCATCAAGTATACCCCCACCTGGCCGCGCTCATTCATGCCTCAGAATCAGAGCCAGCGCAACCTGATCGCCCGTATGAAGCTCATACCGGTCAAAGCTCTTATAAACGGCAAAAGCCTGCTTCTGATTGACGATTCGATTGTCAGAGGAACTCAGCTTCGCGAAACGACAGAATTTCTTTATTCAAGCGGAGCGCGCGAGGTTCACGTTCGCCCCGCATGTCCTCCGCTGCTTTACGGCTGCCGTTTTCTAAATTTTTCACGCTCAACCTCTGAATACGACCTTATAACCAGACGAGTTATAAGACGTCTTGAAGGAGATGTAGGACCGGAACGGCTGGAAGCGTATTGTAACCCGGACTCAGAAGAATACGCCGCAATGCTCGAGGAGATGCGCCGTGAAATGAATTTCACTACCCTCCGTCATATCCGCCTCGACGACATGATAAAGGCAACCGGTCTTCCCAAGGAAAAGCTCTGTACATATTGTTGGGACGGCAAAGGAGCAAAGAACTGCACCGGATGCAAAAACTGTAAAAACGGCTGCAAAGCCTGACGTATCGTAAAATAAAAACACGGAAAAGCTTTTTTAAAAGCTTTTCCGTGTTTTTTGTAATGATAATTTAGGAAATTGTTAAAACAACCACTTCGTTTGTGGGATTATTTATCGTTACAGCGTGATTGGTTCCGTTTGAGTCCGCATATGTCCATGCATACTGGAACGACGTGTCTGCTTCGGAAATAAGAGCGTCCTCGACGTTGTCGGCAGCTTTGTCGGAGGAAATAAACAGGTATATCTTACCGTCCTTTGCAATGTTCTTTACTGAGTCAAACAAATTCTTTGCAAATTTTTTACCGTCGTTATAGCTGTTGCCGGCAGAAAACGCTACTTCGACATTTCCGCTGTCATATCTTGCCGCAATAACAGTTACGCCGTCGGGCAGCGCAACTTCAAATCCGAACACTTTTTTTATCATCTCAACCCAGTTCGAGCCGCTTATGTTTACAAGATCAAGTTTCGGATCCGCAGTCGTTTCTTCGCCAGGTGCGGGAGAATCGTCGGGCGAAGCTGTGATTTCGTCCGGATTTTCGGCGCCGGTAGTATCCTCAGGATCATCAGCGGAAGTATCTCCGCCGGGAGTTGTATCGTCAGAATTCGACGCAGACGTGTTTTCAGAATCTTTGTCAGAATCCTCGGGAGATTTTGCCGCCTCGTCGGGAGTTGAAGAACTGTCGCCGGCTTGTTGTTTTTCGTTTGCGCAGCCAAAAAGCGCAAGAAGCGTAATCAAAATCAGCAGGGAGGCAATTATTTTTTTCATTATATATATTATCCTTTCGTCAAATAATCATTCCGTTTTATTTTTAATTATATCAGAAAATTCACTGCGTATAAAGGACCTTATTGTTGCTCAAATATTTCTTAATTGTTAACTTTATTATTTTTAAAAAAACATATTGACAATCATATAATAATCTATTATAATAATGATAATCATTACTGATATGGATTTTAGATATGAAATATTCACATCAAAGAGAACTAATTCTAAGCATCGTGAAAGCAACGGACGAACATCCGACCGCTGACACAATATACGAATGCGCCCGTCAAACCGAGCCTTCGATCAGCTTAGGCACAATTTACCGAAATTTAAAGCTTCTTTCGGACGAAAAAATAATCATCACCCTTGAAACCGTGGACAAAAAAACCCACTATGACGGAGACACGACGCCGCATCTTCACTTTATATGCGAAAAATGCAACCGGATATTCGACTTCCCGGATAATTACCCCGTTCCTCCGTCAATAACCGACGCCGGGCATACTGTTACGGATAAAAAATATGTTTATTACGGAATATGCGTCGGGTGTTCAAAAAACAGCTTATGACAATTTATTAATATATATTTAAGGAGAATAAAAATATGAAAAAATTTGTTTGTTCAATCTGCGGATACGTTCACGAAGGAGACTCCGCTCCAGAAGCATGCCCTCAGTGCAAAGCTCCCGCTTCAAAGTTCGTTGAACAGAAGGAAGAAGAACTCGCTTGGGCTGCTGAGCACGTTGTCGGCGTTGCAAAAGATGTTGATCCCGAGATCGTTGAAGGTCTCAGAATGAATTTCAACGGCGAATGCACCGAAGTCGGTATGTACCTCGCAATGGCAAGAGTTGCCGCAAGAGAAGGATATCCCGAAATTGCGCTTTACTGGGAAAAAGCAGCATATGAAGAAGCAGAGCACGCAGCAAAATTCGCAGAACTGCTCGGCGAAGTTGTAACAGACTCTACAAAGAAAAACCTTGAGCTCAGAGTATCTGCCGAAAACGGAGCTACCGAAGGCAAAACAAAGCTTGCCAAGAAGGCAAAAGAGCTTGGACTGGACGCTATCCACGACACAGTACACGAAATGGCTCGCGACGAGGCCCGTCACGGCAGAGCTTTTGAAGGACTGCTCAAGAGATATTTCGGTAAATAATCACTGCTTGTTTATTCAGAAAGGATAATATGATGGATAAGTATGTTTGCCCCTGCGGCTATGAATACGATCCTGAAGTCGGAGATCCCGATAACGGAATTGAGCCCGGAACAAAGTGGGAAGATCTTCCCGAAGATTGGGTATGCCCTGTCTGCGGCTTAGGCAAGGATTCGTTCGAGAAAGCAGAATAAGGCTTAAAAACCAGCACGTCCGCATCGTTTGGACAGCTTAACGCCGTAACCTAATATAAAAACCGGAAGAAAGGCTTTGTTTCAAAGCGTTTCTCCCGGTTTTTTACGTTTTAAAATGTCTTAGTTGAATTCGGTCTCGTCGGCGGTGTCGTCAACCGGTATTTCGGGGACTGCGGCGGTCTCAGGCGCGGTGCTCTCGCAAAGCTCGTCTATTGCGGAAAGAATGTCCTTATCCTTAAATTCCTCGCGGAACTGCTTTGCAAGCAGAACCGAACCGACAATGCCTCCGGCTATTCCCATAACGCAAAAGGCGCTCGCCGTATTGCGTTTGTTCTTGAACAGGAATATCAAAACAAGAAACATAAATGTTATCGACTGCACAACCAGCGTGACTGCGGCGTAAAGACGTGCCCTTTTCAGCATTGTAAATCCTCCTTTAACAAATCAAGCGTTATCGTTTTTTGCGGCGTTCATTTTAAGGTATGCATTGATAAAACCGTCGATGTCTCCGTCCATAACGGCGGATATATTTCCGTCTTCATAGCCGGTACGGTTGTCTTTGGCAAGCGTATACGGCATGAATACGTACGAACGTATCTGAGCGCCCCATTCGATGTTGGTCTTGACGCCCTTTATGTCGTCGATTTTTTCAAGCTTTTCTCTCTCTTTTATCTCAAGCAGCTTGGACTTAAGCATCTTCATTGCTGTTTCTTTATTCTGAAGCTGACTGCGTTCGGTCTGGCATCCGACTACAATTCCTGTGGGAATGTGGAGAATTCGTATTGCGGAGTCGGTTTTATTTATATGTTGACCGCCCGCACCGCTCGACCGGTGAGCCGTTATTTCAAGATCCTCGTCTCTTATAACGAGCTTGCTGTCATCGGTAAATTCGGGCATAACCTCAACTGATGCAAACGACGTCTGACGCCTGCCGGACGCGTCGAACGGAGACACGCGGACAAGCCGGTGTACGCCGTTTTCGCTTTTCAAATATCCGTATGCGTTTGTTCCCTCGATCAAAATAGTCGCGCTCTTAATTCCCGCCGCTTCGCCGTCAAGCCAGTCGAGCAGCTTAACTCCGTATCCGTGCCGTTCGCCCCATCTTGTATACATACGGTACAGCATCAGCGCCCAGTCCTGAGCCTCGGTGCCGCCGGCTCCGGGATGGAATGACAGTATAGCGTTGTTGTGATCGTATTCGCCGGAAAGCAGCGTTTCAAGACGCATACGTTCCTCTTCGGTTTCTATCTCCTTAACCTCGTTCAGCACCTCGTCGGTAACGCTTTCATCGTTTTCCTCGATCGCCATGCAAACGAGCGTAAGCGCGTCCTCCGTCTTGTGCTTCAGTGCGTTGTATTCTTCTATCGTGTCCTTACGGGTTTTTATTTTCTGCAAGATCTGCGCTGATTCCGGCTGCGACCAAAAATCCGGAGCATCGGTCTTTGCTTCAAGATCGGCTATCTGCGTTTCAAGCTCTTTTATGCGCAGAGCGTCGCCCAGTTCCTCAACCGCGTCGGTAAGCGCAAGCAAACTGCGTTTTGCTTCATCAAGTTGAACTATCAAAGTATCACTTCTCCTGTTGTTTTATCTTCATAACTATATTATACCGTTTTTACATAGCTTTGTAAACATCAAAACCGTAAATTTTTTAATCCGGCATAAATTCCTCATATATAGCACGCATACTGCGTTCAAAATCGTGTTCTTCAACGCCGATGATAATATTAAATTCGCATGATCCCTGATCGATCATCCGGATGTTGGTGCCCACTCTTGTTATCGCATTAAAAACCTTTGCGGCGGTTCCCTTCGCCTTAACCATATTGCGTCCGACGACGGCGATAAGCGCTATACCGTCCTCAACCGAAACGCTTTCGGGATCAACCGCGGCGCATATGTCGTTTATAATACGGTCACGGTTCTCGGAAAGCGATACCGTAGAAACAATTACCGACATTGTGTCGATTCCCGACGGCAGGTGCTCAAACGAAATTCCGTGCTTTTCAAGGACCTCCAAAACCCTTCTTCCGAAACCAAGCTCGGCGTTCATCATATCCTTTTCAATCGTAATAACCGAAAAGCCCTTGTGACCCGCAATTCCGGTTATCGCTCCCGTATTGTCAGACGGCGCGTGGGATACTATCATTGTGCCGTTTGACTCAGGCGCGTTGGTATTTCTGATATTTATCGGTATGCCCGCAAACCTGACGGGGAATATCGCGTCCTCGTGAAGAACGGTCGCTCCCATATATGAAAGCTCACGCAGCTCTCGGTAGGTTATGGTGTCGATACGCTTTGGATCCGGCACAATCCGCGGATCCGCCATAAGAAATCCGTCAACGTCGGTCCAGTTTTCATATAAATCAGCCTGAGCAGCCCGCGCAACAATCGACCCGGTTATGTCCGAGCCTCCACGTGAAAACGTTTTAATCGTACCGTTCGGCATACTTCCGTAAAATCCGGGAATAACGGCGGTTTTGTGGCGGCGGAGCACGGCGGAAAGAATTTCGTTTGTCTTATCCGAGTCAAAATTACCGTTGTCGCTGAAAAAAATAACTTCGGACGCGTCAATAAAATCAAATTCGAGATATTCCGCAAGAATTTTTGCATTCAGATATTCCCCGCGGCTTGCGACATAATCCCGTCCCGCACGGTGGAGCATTGCGCTGCGTATGCTGTCAAACTCATCCTTAAGGGAGAGTTTAAGTCCCAGTCCTTCGACAATTCCGCTGTATCTTTCGATAATTTTTCCGAAAGGAACCGAAAGATCTCTTCCCTCCATGACGGAATTATAGCATTCATACAGCATATCCGTAACCTTGAAATCGCTTTTATCCCGTTTTCCGGGCGCGGACGGCACTACATATCGGCGGCTTGCGTCCGCTTTAACAATAGCCCCCGCCTTTTCAAACTGTTCTGCGGAGGCAAGCGAGCTTCCTCCGAATTTTGCCACTTTAATGATCTCGTGTTGCACTGGCTTTTTCTCCTGTAATTATAATTGTTCGGCTTCAAATAATAAATTCTGAAGATCCTCCGGAGCCGGAGGAATTTCTGTTATCGCATAGCTTCCCGCGCCCGCACGGCAGTTGTACAGAACCCCGGGAGGCGAAAATCTGATCCCATCCGACATTCCGAAGTAAATAAATTCCTTTCCGCCGCTCGTGCCGTGTTCCCAGGTTGTGTCCGCATGATACCATTGCCCCAGGTATTCAAACATAGTCCAGCCGTGATACTCGCCTTCGTTACGATAATCCGCCGTAACGAAAAAGGCGCATACGCCGCATTGATTCAGCAGATACGCATAAGCCCCGGCATAGCCTGTGCATATCGTCTTATTATCCATTATCGCGCTGAAACAGGTCGTATAATACGGATCGTAGTCTCCGGTCTCGAATTTATAGTAATAACCGACGTTTGACGCAACATAAGTATAAAGCGACTTAATTGTATCAAGCTCATTATCAGCGGAACGGCACATTTCAATGATCTTCGCTGTTTTTTCGGCAAACGCTCCGACGGATTCCGAAAACGCCTCCTTGGACTTGCCATAATCTACCGACACAGTTTTTTCGGCCTCGTTTAAAGTCAAAGTAAGAAGCGCTGCGGGAGGAAAATTAAGCAAAAGGCTTCCGCAGACGTCGTTCATCTCCTCAACCGAAGAAAACGAAACGCAATCTTCTCCGTTAAGCAGAGCGCGTATCATTTCCGTACAGTCCGCAGTATACGGCTGCCTGATATACGCGTTCCATTCGCAATTTTGCGGCGCATCGGTTTCGGGCGGCTGAGATTCCGAATCGGATTGAGATGTATCGGTTATAATTTCGGACGTTTCATCTTCAGTTAAACCGTATTCGGATGAATCGTATTTTGTCGAATCGTACGGCGTTTCGTACGGAGCTTCTTCATTTCCCTCGTGCGCGCACGCGGCTATCAGCAGCGCCGACAAAACAGCCGATAAAACAACTAATTGTAATTTACCTGTCTTCATTATCCTTAACAAATTTTTCGCATACGTCGTAAAGCGCCTGTTCTGCGTCGATTCCCAGCGCTTTTGCCTCTGCGGCTATGGAAAACAGCACGCGTCCGACATAATCAGCGCGTTTTTCAGCGTCGAGAGAGGAAAGCTCATCGGAAATTTTTTCGAAGGCTGAAGGCGCTGCGGGAAGAAGCAATCCGGCCTTTTCCGCACGCTTTGACAGCTTCGACGCGCGCACAAGCGACGGAAGCGCGCGGCTTACACCGGCAAGCGCCTGTCCTTCGGTTGTTCTTCCTTTTGACTGCTGTTTGATTTTGTCCCAGTTTACCAAAACGTCGCCGACTCCGCTGACTTCCGTGTTTTTGAACACGTGCGGATGACGTAATACAAGCTTACGGCTGATCCCGTCCACAACGTCGTCAAAGGAAAAGACTCCTTCCTCTTCGGCAATGCGCGAATGGAACACAACCTGAAGCAAAACGTCGCCAAGCTCCTCGGCGAGCAGTTCGCTGTCGTTTGTATCTATTGCTTCAACCGCTTCGTACGCTTCCTCAAGGAAATCGTTTCTTATTGATTTGTGATCCTGTTCGCGATCCCATGGACAGCCGTTCTCCGAACGGAGAAGCTTCATGATACTGAGAAGATCGCTTATGTCATACCGCGCTTTTTTTGCAAGTGCCTCAGCTGTTTTGTCCATATTATTTCCCCTTCCGAAAAGGACTTTTTAAAATCGTCTGCAAACGCACGCTCAATATCCGCCGGATGTTTGTTTTTTATAATTATTCGGTTTGCAAAAAACGCAAAAATGTTCCCGTATATCAGATATAACGGCTCAAAAAAACAATTTTACCGGATATTCTGCGTTCAGTCAAACAATGAGCACATATTCCATTATATAATTATATGTCAAATCACTTTTTAAGAATCCTGCCGCGGCTTCTTTCGTACATAATCACAGCCGCCGCAGCCGCCGCGTTCAGCGACTCTGCTCCGTCGCATATCGGAATATAAACCGTATGTCCGGCTGCTTCAGCAATTTCTGCCGGTATTCCGCTTCCCTCGTTGCCGATTATAAACGCAGCCTTCTCATCCTGCGGTATCGAATCGGGCGTAACGGATTTTTTGTCAAGCACTGCGGCGTATACGTTCCAGCCGTTTTCGCGAAGCAGGCTCACGGTTTCGCCAAACTCCTCGCAAACGACGGTTTTCTGCCTGAATACGGCTCCCATAGACGCGCGTATCGTCCTCGGGTTATAGATATCCGCACAGTCTCCGCTTAAAATAAGCGTGCCGGCTCCGAACGCCGCCGCGCTTCTTATCATTGTGCCGACGTTGCCGGGATCCCGCACGGAACAAAGCAGAACGGCGTTGTTTTTTTCATCCCCGCCATACACTTTTTCCGTCCGGTGCAGCTTCTCCATATATTCAACCGCAAAGACAATCCCTTCCGGAGACTTTTCTGTCGTAAGTTTATCGAAAACAGGCTCCGTAACTTCATATATCGACGTTCCCGGGGAGACAAGCCTTTCACATTCGGATGCTTTTTCCGGAAGAGCGAACACCCAGCGTATATCGGCGCCGGACAAAGCCGCTTCGCGCAGCAGCTTAATTCCTTCGCACATAAACGCACGGCTTATCTCGCGGTACTTTCTGTCCTTAAGCTGAGCCGCCTCGGATATAATCGGGTTTGAACGTGACGTAATCCTTATCATAACGACTTCCTTGTCCAAGGTATAAACGAAAAACCCGGACAAAGGCCGGGTTTTTGTATTCGGTAAATTTACGCGCCGATGGCAGACTTAGCTTTTTCGCAGAGAGCTGCAAAAGCGTCCTTGTCGGAAACCGCGAGCTCGGAAAGCATCTTTCTGTTAAGATCGATACCGGCGAGCTTAAGACCGTGCATAAACGTGGAGTAGTTCATGCCGTTGACCTTTGCCTGTGCAGATATACGGGTGATCCAAAGAGAACGGAAGTCTCTCTTTTTCATTTTACGTCCCGCGAAAGCATAGTTGCCGCTCTTCATTACGGCCTGTTTAGCCATCTTGAAGTGCTTGCTCTTTGCTCCCCAGTAGCCCTTTGCGAGCTTGAGCATCTTATTTCTTCTCTTGCGGGTCATCATAGCGCCTTTAACTCTTGCCATTTTCTGTTCCTCCTGATGTTACGTTTCTGTTTTGTTAGCGGGGCAATAAGGTTCTTACTGTCGGCGCCATGGATTCACTTAAAAATCCTGCTTTACGGAGCTGTCTCTTACGCTTTGCGGTCTTAAGGCCGAGTTTATGACGGCGGTTGGTATGATTGAGCTTAACTTTCCCGCTCTTTGTAACGGAAAATCTTTTGGCTGTCGCCTTATGTGTTTTTATCTTTCCCATTTTATTTTATCCGTTTCCCGGCGACGTATTATTTAAATTGTGTTTCGGGTTTAACCGCCGCTCCGGTCGCCGTCGGAGTGACGATTTATTTTTTCGGAGCGCATCCATACGCCTTTGCGCCGGACCTCTGCCGACTTGCGGCTGAAATCAGCCGTTTTCTCCGGATTCAGGTTCTTCCGCCGGCTTTGCTTCGGCTTTTGCCGGCTTATCCTTGCCGGGCTTCAGCGGAGCGATGAACATGACAAGGTTTCTTCCTTCAAGAATCGGGGCTTTTTCCGGAGCGCCCATTTCTGCGCACGCCTCCTCAAACCTCGAGATAAGCTCCCGTCCGATCTCCTGATGGGTCATCTGACGGCCCTTGAATTTAACGAGCACGCGAACCTTGTTTCCGTCTGAGAGAAATCTCTTGGCGTGATTTACCTTTGTGTTGAAATCATTCACGTCAATATGGCAGGAGAGCTGTATCTCCTTGATCTCAACAACTTGCTGCTTTTTCTTTGCCTCTTTTTCTCTCTTGTCGCGCTCGAATCTGAATTTACCATAGTCCATAATTTTGCAGACAGGCGGATCCGCCTGCGGCGCGATAAGAACGATATCAAGACCTCTGTCATAGGCATTGTTCTGAGCCGCGCTGAGCTGCATCATGCCGAGCTGTTCGCTTTCAGGGCCGATAACACGGACCATCTTTGAGGGTCCGAAGCCATGAAGAGAATCAATCTCGTCGTTTATGGTCATTTCCTTGGCATTGTTCTTTACTGCTATGTTGAATACACCTCCAAATAAACAAAACGTGCGGCAATCCGCATAAATATCCACGGTTTCCGCACAACTTCATACTCCAACGGATAAATCTCCGGCGGAGCTTTAAGTATTAACCGTACCGGCTCTGCGGCCGCACGGTGAGAACGGATTCCGTTGCTGCTTCTTTTTTACCGTTATATTATACTACGTTATTTAAGATTTGTCAAGAGCTATCGGAGATTTTTTTATTTTCCGAAACCGAGCTGCTTTTCACGAAAATTTCCAAAAGAACCTGCCTGCAAACATAAAATGTTTAAATAATTATCATTGATTATATTGTTTGTATGTGGTATAATATTATATATCATGGGGGCGTTTGTTGACGAATCCGCACTTCGCTTTCATAATTATATTTGGATATTAAACAACAATAAAGAAAAAACAAGGAGAATTTCTTATCATGAGCAATAACGGTTTTTCATGTCCGTACGCCATGACCAACGAGGTCAAGGAGATGTGCGTCGTCACGAAGGGTCCGCATCACGGCCCCGCTCCGATACCGGAGGAAGGAAAATGGATAAAGGCGTTTGAGATCAAGGACATAAGCGGTCTTTCTCACGGAATCGGACACTGTGCTCCGCAGCAGGGCGCCTGCAAGCTTACGCTCAACGTTAAAGACGGCGTTATACAGGAAGCGCTTGTCGAGACAATCGGATGCTCCGGAATGACTCATTCCGCCGCCATGGCAGCAGAAATACTTCAGGGAAAGACGATCCTTGAAGCGCTCAACACCGACCTTGTGTGTGACGCCATCAACGTCGCCATGCGCGAGATATTCCTTCAGCTTGTTTACGGACGTACGCAGACTGCGTTCTCCGAGGACGGACTTCCCATCGGCGCGTCGCTCGACGACCTCGGAAAGGGTCTCCGCTCTCAGGTCGGAACGATGTTTGCAACCAAGGAAAAGGGTGTACGTTATCTTGAAATGGCCGAGGGCTATGTTCTCTCGGTAGGACTTGACGAAAAAGGCGAGATTATCGGCTATAAGTTCATTCACCTCGGCAAAATGCTCGACGCCATTAAAGCCGGCAAAAGCTACGAGGATGCTTTTAAGAGCAACGTAAAGACTTACGGTCGTTACGACGAGGCGGTCAAGCATATAGACCCCCGCGCAGAATAATTGAAAGGAGAATGAACAATGTCTAACAACGTACAGTTTGAAGGCAAGGAACGCAGAATGCCCAAAATCGAAAAGTGCCTTGCCGAATATAATATCGCAGACCTCGAGGAGGCGCGTCAGCTTTGTCTCGACAAGGGCTTCGATGTCGACGCCATAGTCAAGGGCGTTCAGCCTATCGCATTTGAGAACGCAAGCTGGGCATATACTCTCGGCTGCGCGGTTGCATTAAAGAAAGGCGTAAAAAGCGCCGCAGACGCAGCAGAAGCGATCGGTATCGGTCTGCAGGCGTTCTGCATTCCCGGCTCCGTTGCAGAGACGCGTAAGGTCGGTCTCGGTCACGGAAATCTCGGCGCAATGCTGCTCCGCGAAGAAACCAAGTGCTTCTGCTTCCTTGCAGGACACGAGTCTTTTGCAGCTGCCGAAGGAGCTATCGGCATCGCGCGCACCGCAAACAAAGTACGCCGCGAGCCTCTCCGCGTTATACTCAACGGTCTCGGCAAGGACGCCGCATATATTATTTCCAGAATCAACGGCTTCACTTATGTTCAGACAGAATACGATTTCTATACCGACGAGTTAACGGAAGTCAACCGCATCGCATTCTCGGACGGCGAAAAGTCAAAAGTCCTCTGCTACGGCGCAAACGATGTTCTTGAGGGCGTCGCAATCATGAAGAGAGAAGACGTTGACGTTTCCATCACCGGAAACTCCACAAACCCGACGCGTTTCCAGCATCCCGTTGCCGGAACCTATAAGAAATGGTCCTGGGAAAACGGCAAGAAATATTTCTCGGTTGCATCCGGCGGCGGCACCGGCCGTACGCTTCACCCCGACAACATGGCGGCAGGTCCCGCATCCTACGGTTTGACCGACACAATGGGACGTATGCACGGCGACGCACAGTTCGCAGGATCGTCCTCTGTTCCCGCTCACGTTGAAATGATGGGACTCATCGGCGCAGGCAACAACCCCATGGTTGGTATGACCGTTGCTTGTGCAGTCGCTGTATACGAAGCAAGTAAATAATCCGGCTGCTCAGATAACAAGCGGATATGTCATGCTGTTTTTCACTATCCATGACATATCCGCTTTTCCGACATATCAGCATTAAATTTTCCAACACATCAATATAATCACCATATAAGGAGATAATTATTATGTTTCCGAAAACACACGGAATGCTTATGGGAAGGAAGTTGGAATTTTTCCACCATGACACAGACCCGGAATGGGGCTATGAAGAACAGCAGACCGACTCTTTTGCGCTGATACACCCAAAGGACGAAGAATCCGGCGAAAAATACCCGCTTTACGTTGTGTTTCACTCAGCCGGACACGACGTTTATTCGACTGTCGGATGTACGTGGGCAAAGGGCAACCACGACATCTACCGCACACCGGACAATATGTTCGGTCTATACCTCGACTGCCGCGCCAATATGAACGACTGGTGGTGGGGCGGCATAAACGCGCACAATGAAGGAGATCCCAAAAGAAGCGGCACAGCGCTCCAGCCCGTTGAAAAACGCGCTCTGGCGACTGTCGAATGGGTATTGAGAAACTATCCCGCAGACCGCGAAAGAGTTTACGCGGTCGGAAATTCAATGGGAGGCAGCGGAGCGCTCGGAGTCTGCCTCTGCCGCGGCGACGTATTTGCGGCAATAAAAGCAAACGTCCCTGCTGGGGTCCGTCACGCCGCAGACCGGTGCTGTCTTGACACAGAAGCGCCCGAAGGCTTTAAAATTCCGGATCCGCCGGTAGTCGTTGACTATTCCGGACAGAACGACATCTGGTCAGACGGGCATGAAACGCTTTATAACTGTATGCGTGACAAAAAATACGCGCTGGTCGGCTTCTGGGGAATGTTCGGACACGAAAACGACGACGAAAAAATCAAAAAATACAACGACCTTGTAAATTCGTTTGATATTTCCTCCGTAAAGCGCAATGAAGCGTATCCCGTTTTCACAAACTCTTCGACAGACGACCCGATACCGTGGTGTACAGACAGAAAATCGGAAGCGTCGGGCCAGGTAAACGCGTTCTTCAGATGGAAAGTGCTGAACGACAGCGCAGAGCAGTTTGAAATTGAGCTTCGTCTTTTAAGAGAGGACGAATTCAGCTCGTCATTTGTTTTTCCGGAAGTATCCGAAGCAGATGTTTCTTTCCGCCGTGTACAGAACTTTAAGGTTTCGGAGAATGAAACGCTCGACTGGAGCTTCGGCAGCGCCGGCGGAGTAATAAACGCCGATGAAAACTCTCTTATAACCGTTCCGCGGCTCAGTATAACTAAAAAGCCTGCGGTACTGCGTATAAAAAGACATACCAATTGACCTGAAAACTGTTTGAAAGGAATTAGCCAAATGAAGTTCTGTGAACTGATCGAAGGAAAACAAGAATACAGACTTTCCTTTATAGGAGGCTCGATAACATACGGTTCGGGTTCTTCCGACATAACCGAAGGAAAAACCAAAAGGTATTCGTCGCTCTTCACGAAAATGATCGGCAACGCGCATAAAGATGTAAAATTTACAGAAATCAACTCCAGCGTCGGCGGAACTCCTTCTTCGTTCGGACTTTTCCGGCTGAAATCGGAGATTCTCGATCTTAACCCCGATTTTCTGTTTATTGAATACGCCGTAAACGATACCGGAGATTATCTGACCATGCCCAAGTACTTTGAAGCGATAATACGCACTGCAAGAAGATGGAACCCGAAGCTTCCCATCTGCGTGCTTTTTGCTTACAGCAAGGAATTAGTCAGCTATTTTGAAGGAAAAGACTCGCATTATCCCATTGAGATCCAGTCTAAAATTGCAAAAGCCTACGGAATACCGACAATAAATATGGGCTATGACATGTGGCAGCGCATGATCGACTACGGCGGCGATTTTCTGAACTTTACGATTGACAATGTCCATCCGAACGACGCAGGTTACGCCTGCTACGTTGACACAATGATGCGCGAAATTCACAAGGCCGATTTCGGATTTGATTTTCCCCAAGAGCCTATAACCGGAAGAGAATTCACAAATCCGGGCATATACGCCTGCCAGGATCATCCGATTCCGGAAGGTTGGCTGCTTTCCACAAAGACGCTTTGGGAAAATCCGCTTAAATACATACATACCGACACTCCCGGCGTTACTTACGAGATGAGCTTTGAAGGAACCGCGTTCGCGCTCATGACTCGTATGGAAAAAGACGGCGGCATGGTCGAAGTTTGGATCGACGGCAAATTCATCAAGAAAACTCCGTTTTGGGACAGACATTCGCTCTTCTTTGACAGAAACGCTTTTGACCTGGTAACCGACAAGCTCGAATACGGCAGGCACGATGTTCTGATAAAGGTGCTCGACGAAAAGCCAAGCTCCCCCGAAGGCCATTCGGAAGGACACGTTATCCGTATTGCCGCTATGCTATATGCATAACCCAAAAGAAATAATTTCGGCGCACAGCAGATAAATCCGCTGCAAAAAAAGCAACAGCCGCCGTATCTTATTTGATGCGGCGGCTTTGTCATGCCCGACGTATAGTCTTTGCTTTTTTTAAACTTCTATATGGCTTTAGGACTAACCGGTTTTTTTATTACGTGTTTGCAATATCTCCGTCTCCGCTTATCGGAATTGTTTTGTTACTGCCGTCCGGAACAGGCTTAATAACCGCCATTGCAAAATCCTTGTCGCGGGCAAGAATCTCACGAAGGTCGCGCCACGTCTGTCCATTGTAAACGCGGAAATCCGACGAAACTCCGTACGCTTCAACTCCCAAAGCTTCGGCAATGTAAAGCGCCCGGTGCAAATGATATTCCTGGGTAACGATGATAATCTTTTCCGCAAGAAAAACATTCTTTGCCCGGTAGACGCTTTCGTAAGTCGAATATCCGGCGGCGTCCGTAAAAACGTCAGCAGACGCCGCGCCGGCTTCCACTGCGCAACGCTTCATAGTTCCGACCTCATCGTAATTTTGTCCGCTTCGATCTCCGCTCATCAGCAGCTTCGGAGCCGCGCCGGCACGGTAAAGTTCAACGCTGCGCCTGATCCTGTCGTAAAGCATGTCGCTCGGACTGCCGTCGTCGTTTACCTTGCATCCCAGCACCAGCACGCAGTCAACATCATCGAGCGCCGCGGCTTCACCGGGAGTTATGATTTTTTTCTCAGTTGAGCTCCGGACGTACGCATCGATTCCGAAAACCGCCGCCGCGCCCAAAATCAAAAGGTCCATGAACAAAATCAAAACCATTTTGGATTTCTTTTTGGCTGACTTTCCGCACTTTTTTCCCGAATTCATAAGACCGCCTCTCCCGACTTTGATTTTATTTTAATTTTATTATAACCTAGTATGTTTGTCAACAACCGAATTTTCCAAAACAAAAATTTAAGAATACGTCTGCTTGGTATTTACAATTTAAAAAAAATATGATATAATAAAGTAAGCAGATTCGGCGCAGATTTTTTCAGAGTGCGCGGTATGGTGAAAGGTACGGTCAAAATTATGAAATGTCCAAATTGCGGATATCCGGACAGTAAAGTAATAGACTCGCGTCCGACGGACAACGCCGCCAGTATAAAGCGCAGAAGAGAATGTCTCAGCTGTCAGAAGCGGTTCACAACCTACGAAACCTATGAAATCTGCGACACAGCGCCTCTCGTTGTAATAAAAAAAGACAATTCGATTGAAATTTTCGACAAAAACAAGATCATCACGGGACTTGTACGCGCTTGCTACAAGCGTCCGGTCTCGAGGGCGCAAATAAGCGAAATCGCAGACAACATTGAAGCGGAATTTAAAAGCTCGCTCAAAACAGAATGTCACTCGGCTGAGATCGGCACAATGGTTATGGAGCGGCTGAAGGTGCTCGACGAGGTTTCATACGTCAGATTCGCCTCGGTATACAGAGAATTCAAGGATATCGAAACTTTTATGAACGAGCTTAACGAGCTGAAATCGCTGAAAATGGGAAAATAATCATTGGGGCATAGCCAAGTCGGTAAGGCACAAGACTTTGACTCTTGCATTCGCTGGTTCGAGTCCAGCTGTCCCAGCCATGATGAGTGTCTGATTTAGATGCAGGCACGAAAACCGCGCAAAAGCGCAAGAAAAGCGGAGATTTCGAGAGATTTCTCCGCTTTTTTCGACTCTGAAGTTTTTCGAACTTTTGTAGATGCATTTCGGGCTTTTCAAACCTGTAGACAGATTCGAACCGCCACACAGTGTGCGGAGAGGTTCAAAAAGCCTACCAGTTCAAAATTTATTTACAATGCCATTGATGCAACAATATTTTGGATAGATTTGGACTACCACATCGGTTTAACCGTGCTGAAAGTTAATCAAAAATTCCGACACAACTCAAGGTTGATTTTTTATGTCAATTTAATCTGTTGAAATAATGTGATTATCTGCTATAATATTCTCAACGGTACCGAATACATTTCAAAGGAGAAAAATATGACGACAATCGGACAAAACATCAGAAAGCTCCGCAAAGAGCGCGGCATGACACAGGAAGAGCTTGCAGCACAATTGAATGTATCAGCACAAGCCGTATCAAAATGGGAAATGGAAATCTGCTCGCCGGATATTTCATTAATCGTCCCTCTTTCGGCACTTTTCGGCGTATCGGCTGATGATCTTTTCGGAATCAGCCCGGACGGCATGGAAACAGAAATTGAAGAAACAAAGAAATACTGCGACGCCTTTGAAACCACAAACGAAGATGCACTTGAGGCATGGATGAAGCTGTACGCGAGATATCCCCACAATAGCATTATTCATTTTGAAATTGCCAAAACTCACTTCTACTGCGCAAAAGCCGATGACGATGAAAATTATACTCGGCACTGCAAAAAGGCCGCGGAATTTTATGAAAAGATTCTGGATGAAAGCACCGATAACGATCTCCGCAGTCAAACACTGGAGACGCTTCATCAAATCTATAACTGTCTTCATGATTCAAAAAACGCCCTCCGTATCGCAAACATGGGCGGCGATTGGGGTACGCTCAAAGCGGAAATGCTGTCAAAGATTGATGACTATGAAAAGAAAAATTATTGGTGCCAGCAGGTTTTCAAATATTACGGTGAAGGCATGGCATGGGCTGTTATGCATATGCAGTTCCCTGACGTGGAAACCCAAATATTCGCCTACGAAACCGCCGAAAAGATCCTTGATCTTACTTATCTTGGAGACAAGGCATGGATCAGCTACGTTTATATGGCTCTTTATACACACCTTGCTACGTGTTATGCGTCCGTTGACAATGACGACAAAACCTACGAGGTGCTGGACAAATGGTACGAAACAGCCCTGTTTGAAGATAACCTTCCTCTCGGTGAACACAGATATGAGAATAATCCGTTCATGAATGAGATAGTCTACAACCACGATCTTGCGTACACGCACCATAACCGCGACTATATTCTGTGTCACATCCAAAATCACGCGTTTGATCGCATACGAGATTCCTACCGATTTGGGGCATACGTTGAAAAAGTGAAAGCAATGCCGGGAATCGAACATCCCTTCGGCAGCGTCAATTTTGAAGATTGACATAATACGGCTATTGTATCTGACTACGCGTTCGAAAACTAATGTAATTACATAGGCCTCGTTGCAAGCATGGCGTTA
>JAQXSY010000062.1 GCA_029219205.1 Bacillota bacterium
CTTTGCGTGTACGTGATAAATCGCGCCTTCAAGCTGGCGGATGGCTGCAACCGGATCGATACCCTGCCAGATAAGATGTGACGGGTCGAAGTTTGCGCCTATAACGTCTCCGACCTCATTGCGCAGACGAAGCAAAGTTTCAGGATTGTATACGCAGAAGCCGGGATGCATCTCAAACGCAATCTTTGTTACGCCGTGCGACTTTGCAAAAGCAGCCGCTTCTTTCCAATATGGAATGAGCACTTCGTTCCACTGATAGTCAAGAACCTTAAGATAATCTTCAGGCCACGGGCAGGTTACCCAGTTCGGGTAAAGCGCGCCGTCATGGTCTCCGGGACAACCCGAGAAAGTTATAACGGTGTCTATTCCGAGTTTTTCTGCGAGCAGAATTGCATTACGGAAGTCGCTGTCAAACTGTTTTGCGATTTCCTTTTGGGGATGCACGTTATTGCCGTGAACGGCGAGCGCGCAGATTTCAATATCACGAGAACGGAATGCTTCTTCGAATTTATAGAACGCATCAACGTCGGAAAGAAGTTTTGCGGGATCACAGTGAGCCTTTCCGGGATAACCGCCTGCGCCTATCTCTACAGCCTCGGCACCGAGTCCCTTGAGAATGTCAAGAGTTTCTTCAAGCGGCTTGTTGCCGAACAAATTAGCAAGAACGCTTAATTTCATATAAAAAATCCTTTCTGCTGATTTATACAATGTCGCTCCATTGCCTTATAAAAGACAATGGAGCCGACTTTGACAGGTTTTTATTTAAATCAGAATCTAACGATGTCCTGAGTCTTAGCGGAGTTGTAGATACCCTCAAGAATCTGGGTAACAACATATGCCTGTTCGGGACGAACGATAGGATCGCAGTTTTCTCTTACAGCGTGGATCCAGTCAATCATTGAAAGAAGCGAGCTGTCTGTGTTTGAGGTTCCTTCATAGAACGCAGCGCCGCCTGCAGAGTAGTTGATATTTGTCTGGAACTGACGACCATTACGAACGCCGTTAATGGAGCTGAGGTCGGAACCGCCCTTTGTTCCGCAGATAACTGTGGTTGCTTCGCGAGGCTGCGTATAGTTAAGAGCCCAGGAGGATTCGAGGTTGATCGTTGCGCCGTTTTCCATAACTACGAGACCGAAAGCGGAGTCTTCAACCGTGAACTTTTCGGGGTCCCAAGCGCCCCAGTCGTTACCCTGCATATCGGGAGTGAGCTTGTTGAGCTTGTGATATGCGGTACCAAGGCAGTACTTCGGTTTGTAGTTGTCCATAATCCAGAGAGTAAGGTCAAGGGAGTGCGTTCCGATATCGATAAGGGGACCGCCGCCCTGTTCATACTCGTTAAGGAATACGCCCCATGTCGGAACTGCACGGCGGCGAATTGCAAGAGCTTTTGCGTAGTAGATATCACCGAATGTTCCGGCAACTGCTTCGTCCTTGATGTAGAGGCATTCGGGTCTGTAACGGTTCTGATAACCGATGCAGAGCTTTTTGCCGGTGCGCTTTGAAGCGTTGAGCATTTTCAGAGCTTCTTCGCTGTTGATAGCCATGGGCTTTTCGCACATTACGTGCTTGCCTGCTTCAAGAGCGTCAACGGTGATGAAGCTGTGTGCACGGTTAGGTGTGCAGACATGAACAACGTCAATGGACTTGTCCTCAAGCAGCTCCTTGTAGTTTTCATACCACTTTGCATCCGGAGTACCGAAACGCTTGCATGCAGCCTCTGCCTTTTCGGGGATAATGTCGCAGAATGCGACCATTTCTACTCCCGATACCTTAGAAAGAGCGGGCATGTGCTTACCGTTTGCGATACCGCCGCATCCGATAATACCAATTCTGATTTTTTCATTAGCTGACATAATTAATGTCCTCCGTTAGAAATTGTTTTTATTATAATTCTTATTATTGAATTAAAATCTGTATTTTTAGACCGCGACAAAAGTCAGGTTTTTCAATGTTTTTTCCAGCGGTTACTATTTTCATTCCTAATTATACTTTAATGGAATTACAATGTCAATATAAAATTAAAAAATTCAAAAAATACGTACGAATCAACGTGACACGCATATATCGCAGATGTCCTTGATTTTCTGGTTGTAACGCAAAGGCTCAAACGCTCTGTGACAGATTATGTCGTTCATAAAGATATCCTTCAAGGTCCGACTGTCGCGCTTTTTTGAGCCGTTGTCGCTGCGGCTGTATATGAGCCGGTTTACAAGCGGAGATACGTACTGGGCTTTGTTAAGCGCGTCGCCCGCAGCGGCGCAGCGCGCGGCCTCGTCAAGCAGGTCGAGCGCTTTGTCCTCTTCTCCAAAACTCATATATAGAATCGCAAGCTGCTTGTCAGTGTTCATAATAGCTTCAAAAGAACCGAAAAAGTCGCTTTCCGGGAAAATCTCATTGCGAAGTTTACGTGAAAGCTCATAAAAATCTGCTTTACCCTTTGCGGTCAACGTCGGGTCGAGCGACGCGCACGATTCGATTGCCGAGCAGAGCAGCTCCGTATAGGAAAGTATATTTTCCTGAACCGCTTTGAGCTTGTCGTCGCCTTCGGAAATTAAAGGCATCATGTCTTCGCGGCAAATTATCCGCCCGGGCAGTCCCATGGCTATGGAACGCGCTTTTTCAGCGTCGTGCTGGTCTTCATAATAATGGAGACAAAGAATACGCTTCGATTCAAGACGTATCTGATCGTCGGTGCAGTTCATAAGGATATCGTCGCAGAGCGCAAGAATTTCTCCCGAATAGTGCTTTGTGGAAGCCGGACGGTCGCAGCTGAGATATAAAGAGTAAAGAAGAAGGTATTTTAGTTTGAAATTACGTGGGAAATGTGTCAGCGCCTCGCGCACGGTTTCGATTGCTTCAGGCAGCTTTTTTTCTGAGATAAGCGACTGGAATTTTTCGGTATATGCGCGGATTTTGTCCTCGTGGTCAAACTGATCCATGCAGAGCAGAGCGTCTGTGGTCGTTTCAAAGTAGTCGGCAATGACGGGAATGGTTTCGAGCGGCGGGTAAAGCTCACCGTTTTCAATGCGTATCAGATCTTTTATCGGAATTCCGAGATACTTTGAAAATGAATCCTGAGAAATCCCTTTTTGCTCCCTGAGCGTCCTGATTCTGCTTCCGATGCCGATAAACACGTTTAACCACTTTCCTTCCGTAACAAAAAATCACAACTACATATTAACACATCATTCCGCCCTTTGTCAAGCCAAAAGCGAAAGACATAAAAATGCTTCTGACTATTGAAAACTTTGCGGATATAATATATAATTGAAGTATATTTTAGAAAGGCGGGACAACAAATGATATACGAATCCTACTTCACCAGGACTCTCAATAAAGTCAAGGGAATGATTAACCGGTATTCCGGCTTTATGTTTACGGTGCTGGGAGAGCTTTCTCAGTGTGAATTTTTAACGACCGAAGAGCATTTCCGGAGCGTACCGGAACACGGATGGCAGCGGCTTGAGAAAACTCCGCTTGACTGGGGCGGAGAGTATATGAATCTCTGGGTTAAGGGAAAGGCTGTTGTGCCGGAAGAGGCGCGGGGCAAGAGTTTTTATGCAAGGCCGAAGTGGAACGCTGTTGAAGGCCTTTACTTTCTGAACGGAATTCCGAGCGGAATAATAAATAATTGCCGCGAGCTTGACGACAATTCGCATACGGTACAGCTTATCTGCAAAAACGCAGAGCCCGGCGAATGCTACGATATTGCCTTTGAAGCTTATGCGGGACATTTCTGCGCAGGCTGCTCTCCATTTGATCGTTACGGAACGGATACCGAAAATTATGACAAGAGCGGCTTCGGGAGATACTTCAGCTCCGTTCAGCTTTGCGTGCTCAACGAGGAAGTTAAGGATTTTATATTCGATCTCAGAGCGGTTCTCGGACTCGCAGAGCTGACCGACGAGGAATTTGTGAAAGCAAAGGCGAAAAATGCGGTTGAAGCGCTTTACGAACTGCTTCCGCAGGATCCCGCCGGACTTATGCCGGAACGCATAAAAGAGCTTATGAAAGAAGCCCGCGAGATCATGGCGTCTGTGCTTATAAAACGTCCGTCTGACGGTACGCGGGGCAGAGTCGGCATTATCGGACATTCGCATATGGATACGGCATGGCTCTGGCCTGTGAAGGAAACCGTCAGAAAATGCGCGAGGACCTATTCAAACGCGCTTTATATGATGGATCAGTATCCGGAATACAAATTTGTTCAGTCTTCGGCGCTTCACAGCGATTGGATGCGTCTGTATTACCCGGATATATTCAAAAAGATGCAGCAGCGTGTTAAGGAAGGAAGGTACGAGCCAAACGGAGGAGTATGGGTCGAATGCGACTGCAACATAACTTCCGGAGAGCTTATGGCGCGTCAGTTTCTTTACGGTCAGCGCTTTACGCGCCGTTATTTCGACGGATATACCGCCGATACGTTCTGGCTGCCCGACACCTTCGGCTACAATGCGGCGATACCTCAGATAATGAGGGAATCCGAGGTCAAATATTTCTGCACAACCAAAATCAGCTGGTGCGATCTGAACCGTTTTCCGTATGACACCTTCATATGGGAAGGCATGGACGGAAGCCGTGTGTTTACACATTTCAATCTGATGCATTTTGATCCGACTCCGCAGAACACGAAGCGGTTTGTAAATGAGATAAAGGACAAGCAGGTCTGCGACATGCGGCTTATAGCGTTCGGAGTCGGCGACGGAGGCGGAGGACCGTCGCCGGTTATGATTGAGGATGTACGCAGAACGATCGGTATTCCCGGTTTGCCCGAAACTTTCTATACAACGGTCAGCGAATTCATGCAGAAACTTGAAAAAGAAGCGGTCAAGCCGCCCGTATACCGCGGCGAGCTTTATCTTGAGCTTCACCGCGGAACTCTCACGCAGATGCACGACGTAAAGCGCAACAACCGAAAGGCAGAATATGCGCTGCGCGAACTCGATTACTTTAACGTGCTTGCCAAAAAACCGAAGAACGAGAAAACCGACGATCTGTATAAAAAACTTCTGACAAATCAGTTTCACGATATACTTCCGGGAACCTGCATAACTCCGGTATACGGTCTTGCCGAAAGGGAAGTGTCGGAGGTTATCGCGGACGCGCAAAAAGAGACGGCAAAATACGCCTCCGGTCTTGTCGGCGGAGATAACGCTGTGACGTTTTTTAACACTCTTCCTTTTGAGAGACGAGGCAACATTATTGTTGAGGGCGATTATTTCCCGGAAAACGTAAACCGCAGCACCTTTACGGACATATGCGGCAGACACATTACTGTCCTCGGCGGAATATCGATTCCGGCTTACGGAAGCGTGACATATGCGGTCGGCGAACCTGCCCCGGAAGGAGAAAGTCCGTTCAGATTTGACGGAACAGGGCTTGAAACACCGTTTTACAGGGTGCGTTTCAATGAAAACGGAGAGATAGAGTCTCTCATTGATCTTCACGCGGGAAGAGAGGCTCGGCGCTGCGGCGGAGCGCCTCTGAATACGTTCTATTTCGGAGAGGACATACCTGCAAACTACGACAACTGGGATATCGACAGCGATCAGGGCGTAAAGCTCGATGCATGTGCGAAGCTCAGCTCGAGAGAGGTTATAAGCGATTGTCAGAACGAGTTCCGCATACGCTCGCGCTACGTAATTTCAGACAATACCGGTCTGATTCAGGATATGGTTTTCTCCTCGTCCACGAAGGAGATAACTTTCCACACGCTTATTGACTGGAACGAAAAGCACAAACTGCTCAAGGTTGGCTTTGACTGCAACGTGCGTGCGGACAGGATTAAAAACGAAATGCAGTTCGGATATACCGAGAGACCGACAACCCGAAACAACAGTCTTGAGGCGGCAAAATTTGAGGTCTGCAACCACAAGTGGTCCGATATTTCCGAACCGGGTTACGGAGTTGCGCTGCTCAACGACTGCAAATACGGCATCTCGGCCGAAGGCTCCGATATGCGGCTCACGCTTCACAGAGGCGGAACCCATCCGGACGTTACCGGTGACCGCGGTGTTCATGAGTTCAGCTACGCGCTGCTTTTGCACGAGGGCGCTTTTTGCGCGGAAAACGTTGTTATACCGTCGTATATTTTTAATATTCCTGCTGTTGCGGTAAAGGGTGCGGGAACTGTTGATCCGCCGGTCAGCGTCAGCGAGAAAAATGTTATAGCCGAAACCGTAAAGCCTGCGGAGGACCGCGAGGGAGCATATGTCGTTCGTTTGTATGAGGCGGAGGGAACGCGTACCGTGTGCCGCATAACGCCTCGCAAAGGCGTAACAAAATGCATGAGGGTAAATATTCTTGAGGATATTAAGGAAGAGCTTCCGATGACCGATGGCTCCGTCACTCTTGATTTCGGGCCCTTTAAGCTTATAACGCTTATGTTTGAGTAAAAATCTTTTTCGGTTGACAAAGTTCGTCTCTTATGTTATATTACTCTAATAAAAAGTCAAATAATCTGAGTAAGGCTTTTTCAAACGAAAAAAACGGAGGTTTTTATGATAAAAGTTAAACCCGGAGACGATATACAGGCGGCGCTTGATTGCGGCGAGGACATTATTTTTGAGCCCGGAATTTATGAAGGCGCAGAGTATAGGATAACTAAGCCTGCAAAGCTTTCCGGATACGGCGCAGTGCTTGTCGGCGGAAGAAAGATTGAATGGACTGACGAGGGAAACGGAGTTCTGTCTGCGGAAATCGACAATAAAGAACCGCTTCAGGCTCTGTTTGTCGGCGGAAAGCCGAGAATGAGATGCCGTTATCCCGAGGAAGGCTTCATGGAGTATCTGACGGACTGCAGGATCGAACAGGTATCGGCTGCGGAAGGGTCATATAAGACAGAGCCGACTCACGACGATCTTACGCTCTTTCAGATAAAGACTGGTGATCTTGACGGACTTACGCTTCATTCGGCGGAGGTTCAGCTTATGCACTGTTGGGACGATTCGCACTGCCTCATCGAGAGAGTTGAAGGCGATATGGTGCGCCTTGCCTCGGAGACAATTCAGGCAATTGGTTCTTTCGGCAACCATAAATACTGCCTGTGGAACATACCCGAGGCGTTTACCAAAAAAGGAACGTACTATCACGACTTAAAAGCGCACAAACTTTATTACAGACCGCTTGACGGCGAGAATGCCGGAACGGAGTCTTATCTGCCGATTTCGGAGAACATATTCCGAATTGAAGAGGATATTTCCGGGCTTACGATCGAAGGCTTTGAAATAATCGTATCGGCTTGTCCGGCGGGCACCGCAGGCTTCGGCGGAACAAACAAGCCTGGAGCTATCGAATTCAGAGGCAAGATGAGAAACTGCGTGCTTCGCGACCTGAAACTGCATTCGCTCGGTGGATTGGGAATAAAAATGTGCGACGGTACGTCCGGAGGAACGATTGAAAACTGCGACATATATGAAATGGGCGGCGGCGGAATTAAAGGCGGCGGCATAAGCGGCGAGGATTTGACTGTAATAAACAACAACCGCATACACGACCTCGGCTACTATTATCCGCAGGGCTTCGGTATAAACGGACCGAGGATGCGCGTTACAAACAACGTTCTGTATAATACCGGATACAGTGCCATTGCTTGCGGAGGAAACGGCGCGCATATCGAGGGCAACGTGATACACGACTGTATGCGTACCTTCAGCGACGGAGCTGCGATATATGTCTGCGGACAGAACAGTGTTATGAGAAAGAACTTCGTTTACAACATACACAGCGAAGACGGAAAGTATAACGGAATTGCATATTATATCGACGAATACGGCAGCGGCTGGCTTGTTGAGGACAACGTCGTTATAAACGGCGGCAGACCCAACCACAACCACATGAATACAAAAAATATATACCGTCACAACCTGTTTGCAAATACAACCGGAAAGACGGAATACACATGGCAGCGCTCTCATAATGAGACGTATGAGAACAACGTGTTCTGGTCAAAGGGAGAAACTTGGTTCTACTTCCCGGAGGACGGATTTGAAGTCTTTAAGAACAACCGTTACTATTCATGCGACGGAAAGATTCACTGGGGCGTTTACGTAGACTACACTGTTACAGACCGCAAGCTTTTCGAGCCTGACGAGACAAATGTCAGACTTGAAGAAACAGATCTTGCTTCAGTACTTGAAGAATTCGGAGTCGGAGATATTTCAAATTTGGATATCGCAGTCGCAGGGCTCTGAGCGGAGCGCGTTTCGAATTTCATAAAAAAGTCCGGAAAGAACAAAAATTCTCCGGATGAAAAAAGTCCGGAGAGAATTGAATCTCTCCGGGCTTTTTTATAAACGCTTATCAGCCCTGCATTCTGAAATCGAGTTCTTTCGGAATCGGGTGCTTTTCGAAAACTTCTTCGCGGCTAATCGAATCAGGCTGTCTGTTTTCGTCGCGCGCGATTATTGCGCGGTAGAGCTCGACCCAGATATCGGTCGTTGAGGTTTCGCCCTCGCGGATATCGGCTATCTCGGGCACGTTCTTCATAATGACGGCAGCTTCGTCGATTCTGCCGGCAGCGGTCAGGCTCTTTACGTAGTTGAGCGCGATTCTTCCGTGACGCTTGTAGGTTTCGCCTGCTCCTTCAATCATTTTCAGAGTATCTTCGTTTGTTCCGTAAGACTGCATAAAGCGCATTGCGTCGCAAAGCAGCCGTACGTAGTTTTTGCCGTCGGAGGCGACCGCTTGCTTCATGTATTCGGTTCCTTCGTCTTTCTTGCCTTCGGCAACGATCATCCATGCAAGCGAACGCTGTGCAATCGGGTTTTTCTTAAGTTCAAGCGATCTCACAAATGCCTCTTTTGCGTGTTCCATGTCGTTTACTGAATAGTAAGCGCATCCGAGCTGAAGCATGGAGTACCAGTTTTCGGGGCATGCCTTAAGCTCTGGTATAAGACTGTCGCCGCAGTATTCGATTTGTATATCTTCGGAAAGTACAGTTTCTCTTTCGGGCAAAACTCCGGTTTCAATAAGCTTCATAAATTCTTCTTCGGGCTTATTGTATACGGATTCGCGCGGGAATACGGAGATGTTTGAGATACGCGGAGAAAGACCGTGCTTTTCGCGCGCCGCCTCCTCAATCGCTCCCCAGCCGCTGCCGTATCTTACTATGGTTTCTTCTCCCGAAGGAGTGAAGTATCCGTCAGCGTTGTTTACCGAGTCAAAGCCTCCGATCATGTTGATCAGCGATTCCGCATAATATCCGGCTGCTGTATAATCTTCGCCGTGAAGCAGTCCGATGTCTCCGGTAAGAGCTGCGTAACCTTCGGTCATAACTATGACTTCATGAGCTTTCATCGGGCGGTGCTCAGCCTGCGAGTGAAGCAGACCAGCCTGAATTTCGGCGTAGTAGCGGTTGTCGTGCGAAAGCCAGCGGTTCCAGTTCCGTCCGCCCTCTTTTTGCGTTCCCCAGAGGAAAAGCTTGCGCCCAAGCATGTTCGGCGTCGAGAACTGTGCCATGCCGCTTCCGTCTTCATCAAAATACGACATAAATCTGGGCCTCTGCGGCGGAATGCGGTAGAAATAGTCGCTTGCGTAAGATTGAGTGGACGGATAATACGCTTCGGAAGGAATCTTTTTCGCCGTAACCTTTGTTGCGCCTTTTTCGCTGACATAGCAGTAGTGCGTGTCGGCGGGAACAATTACGCGGGTTTTGGGATGTTCCTCTATTGCAGTATTTGACCACCAATAAATAAACGTATCCTTGTCTGACGGATTTTCGATTATATTACGAACAAGCAATATGTCGCGTTTGAGTGTAGCCATTATGGTAAACACAACCCCGCGCTTGCGTTCGTATTCGTACATTTTAAGAGTTTCGCCGCCTTCTGCGTTTTTAAAGCGCGCGGCAAACAGCGGAGAACAGGTGAACGGATGATGTCCGATCATTCCGACGTTCCATTCCGTGCCTCCGGAGATCCATGCGTTTCTGAGCGCCAGATTTGCCGGCTGGAATACGTTATTTTTGAAAAGCAGCTCCCGTTTTTCGGTCTTTGAGTAAAGCGAACGCAGTCTTCCGCCCATGTCGAGCATAAATTCCGCGCGCAGGTACTCGTTTTCGAGAACAGCGATGTTGAGCGGCTTATCGGTAAGCGCCCGGTCATATCCGTCAAGCATAGTGTACGGCAGCATATTGTGGATGGGTCCCTGTCCGAACCATGCACCTTCTTCCGGCGTCATGCCGTTATCAACAGTGACATTCGGCATGCCTGTACCGGGATTATGCGGTTGAATGTCAGGAAGCACGTTTGGAGTGCCGAGATTTGCCTGCGGAATACGGATTTCTGTAAAATTTAACATAATATTTCCTTTCTCAGCGATTTTGGCTCTTGATATTTCAGCCGTATGCTGATTAAAATATGATTTGATTCATAAAGGAGAATTACGGTAACAAAGAAAGTGCCGTTATTTGCGCCGAAAATGAGACAATTATTTGAAATTTCGGAATAATTAAGCAAAAGCGGGCTGCGGAAGCATTGCCGTAAGAGATATTTCGGTATGTCAGCAATATGCGCTGTACGGCCTCCGCAATGAAAAAACAATATTCTGTGACGTCAAACTTACTGAAGACAATATATCACACATATTAATTTTTGTCAATTGCGACATCTAAAAAGCGGCAAAAAAACCGTATCTCCGCACAATTATTCGGCGGAGATACGGATTCAATTCTGTAAAAAACGGACTGCGAAAGTCAAAAGCATTTGCCGGTGCTTTGTTTTACACACTCTCCGGGCTTGCCGCAGTAATAGCAGATCTCGTTCAAGGGCGGTTCCCCGGCAAAGAATGAACGGATATTTCCGACTGTCGTTTCTGCGATTGACGCGAGCGCTTCCTCTGTGAGGAACGCCTGATGAGACGTGATAATGACGTTAGGCATTGACAGCAGACGTGCAAGAACGTCGTCGCGCAGGATATGACCGGAGCGGTCGGAGAAAACAGGTTCGACTCCTCTTCATAAACGTCAAGGCATGCCGCGCCGATTTTTTTATCTTTGATACCGTCGATAAGAGCTTCCGCGTCGATCAGACCTCCGCGCGAGGTATTAATGATTATGACGCCGTTTTTCATGATTTCCATGCTGCTGCGGTCTATCATGTGGTAGTTTTCGTCGGTCAGCGGACAGTGAAGCGATATAACGTCGCTTTCGGCAAAGAGCGTATGAAGGTCGGTGTAGACGGCGTTAACGGACGGATCCGGAAACTTGTCGAAGGCGATTACTTTCATACCGAAGCCGCGGCATATATCAGCGAACACGCGCCCGATTTTTCCGGTTCCGACAATGCCGGCAGTTTTGCCGTAAAGCTCGGTTCCGGTTAGTCCGGCTATACTGAAATTATATTCGCGGGTACGGTTGAAGGCCTTGTGAATCCTTCTTACCGACGTAAGCAGGAGCGCTGCGGCATGTTCGGCTACGGCGTGGGGAGAATAGGCGGGCACACGTACGACATGGAGCTTTCCGAACGCGCTTTTAACGTCGACGTTGTTATAGCCGGCGCAGCGAAGCGCGACAAGTCTGACACCGTTTTCGGCCATTGCGTCGATAACGGCTCCGGAGATATCGTCGTTTACAAACGGAATAACGCAGTCGAACCCGCGGGTGAGTCCGACGGTCGATTCGCACAGCATGGTGTCAAAATACGTAATCTTTACGGTGTCTCCGGATACTTTTTCAAATGAAGCCTTGTCATACGGTTTTGTATCGAACATGGCGGCTTTAATCATTAAGCGCAGTCCTTTCGGTTTTTATGCGATCGGTTCAAAATCGGCGGCTCCGTGTTTGCACAGGGGGCAGACAAAATCATCCGGGAGGACGTCTCCTTCGTAAACATAGCCGCAGATTTTGCAGACAAATCCCTTTTTGCCCTTTGTTTCGGGCTTGGGCTTGACATTTTCGTGATAATAGGAATAGGTCATTGTTTCATCATCTGCAATAACTCTTGCGTCGGTAACGGAGCAGATGAACATTCCGTGAGTGTCGAGATCGACATACTGTTCAACCTTGAGGGACATGAAGGAATTTATATACCGGGTCAGGAAAACAAGTCCGTTGTCGGATCTCATGACCTCACAGTTTTCGAATTTATCCGTATTTCTTCCGCTCCTGAAGCCGAAAGACTCAAACACGCTGAACGGAGCTTTGTTTGTCAGACAGTTCAAATTCATTATTCCGGACTGTTTTATGACATGGTGAGAGTAATTCTGCTTGTTTATGGTTACGGCGATACGGTTAGGCGAACTTGTCACCTGGCTTACCGTATTGACAATCAGACCGTTGTCCTTTTTACCGTCGCTTGAGGTTACGACATAAAGACCGTATCCGATTTTGAACAGAGCGGTAAGGTCGTTTTTGTTTGCGGTCTCGCTTCCGCGCGCGATATATTCACGGCAAAGCTCGGATGCAAGCGCTTCAAGCTGACCCTTGCTTTCGTCGTTTAAAGCCGATTTAATCGTAACCGCGGTTTCGGAGAACGAGATGATTTTTCCTCCCTCGAGCATTTTGCGCATTACCTTTGCCGCAAGCGGCGCCCACGAACCGTTTTCAATCAGTGCGACGGTGCGGTTCTGGTAATTCCGTTCGGTCAGATGTTCGATGAAGGTGCGCATAAACGGGAATATGTCCGCATTATACGTTGTTGTCGCAAGCACGAGCTTTCCGTATCTGAACGCGTCCTCGACGCATTCGGCCATATCTTCCCTCGCGAGATCGTGAACGACAACCTTCGGGCAGCCCTTTGCCAACAGATTGTTTGCAAGCATATCGACCGCCTTTTTTGTGTGTCCGTAAACGGAAGTGTATGCGATTACGATGCCGTCCGATTCGGCGGTGTAAGACGACCAGGTGTTATATAAACCGATATAGTAGCCGAGGTTGTCGGTCAGTACGGGACCGTGCAGAGGACAAATCGTTTTTATATCCAAAGACGAAGCTTTTTTCAGGAGCGCCTGAACCTGTGCGCCGTATTTTCCGACAATACCGAAATAATAGCGGCGCGCCTCGCACGCCCAGTCCTCCTCGGCGTCGAGCGCTCCGAATTTTCCGAATCCGTCTGCCGAAAACAGCACCTTGTCGGCCGAATCATAGGTGACGATGACCTCGGGCCAGTGTACCATCGGCGCGGTGAAAAAGTTGAGAGTGTGTTTTCCGAGCGAGAGAGTGCTTCCTTCTCCGACAACAATTCTTCTGTCGGCGAAGTCGGTATTGAAAAACTGGTTCATCATGGCAAACGCCTTTTCGGAAGCGACGATTGTTGTTTCCGGATGGAGCTTCATGAATGTCCCGATATTTGCGGAATGGTCGGGCTCCATATGCTGGACTATAAGGTAGTCGGCTTTTCTTCCGTTCAGCGCTTTGTCGAGATTGTCGAGCCACTGATGAGTGAAGCGTGCGTCAACTGTGTCCATGACGGCTGTTTTGCTGTCAATTATTACATATGAATTATACGCCATACCGTTCGGGACTGCGTACTGTCCCTCAAACAGGTCGATCTCATGATCGTCTGTACCGATGTAAAGAATATCGTCTGATATTTTCATAAAAAATAACCGCGGCTTATGCTGAAAGCCTTCCTTTCGTATATTACTGAGAACGGCAGGTGTTTTGAATGATGAAACATGCGCCGCCGGAGTTTATTTCAGTATAGCAGAGAAAAGCTTATTTTTCAAGATTTAAAGAGTATGCTTTTGTTAAATATATTTGAATTCGGAATAAATCTGATTTACGGCAAGCTTTTTTCGCCGCGGTCTGTCCTGTCAAAAAGATTATCGACAAAGTAAGCGGATTTTATTCCGGCGGAAAACGGCTTTTTCATTCGGTTATTGCAAAATACAGCTACCGGGCGAATGAATATGTTCATCTTTGTCACATTCACTGATTGACAAAAAAAGCCGGCGAATATATAATTTATTCAGATATACATATAATGAAGAAAAATTATTTTTTAACGGATATGAGGCGCATATGGAAAATAGGAGTTTCAAAGGATGGCTCTATCTGATGCCGGCGATACTGTTTTTGGGTGTGTTTATGGTTTATCCTCTGATAGATGTTTTTGTTTATTCGGTGGAGGAAGGCTATAATTCGGCTTCGCAGAGCTTTTTCGGAGTCGGTTCATATAACTATTCATATGTTCTGAGGGATCCGTACTTCCTTCAGGCTCTTAAAAACACGTTTATAATGGTTATAATAACAGTTCCGGTTTCAACCGGACTTGCGCTGCTGATTTCTGTCGGACTAAGCTCGATCAAGCCGCTCAGGGAACTGTATCAGACAATATATTTTCTTCCGTACGTCACAAATACTCTTGCGGTCGGCCTTGTTTTCATGATACTGTTCAAGAAAACCGCTTATACAGACGGTCTTGTTAATCTGATACTCTGCGTCTTCGGAGTTAGTCCGATCGACTTTATCGACGGACCTTACGCCGCCAAAATGTTCGTTCTGTGCTTTTACATAATTTGGACGGTGCTGCCGTTCAAGATACTGGTACTGACCGGCGCGCTTGCTTCGGTCAGCGAAACATATTACAGCGCCGCGAAAATCGACGGAGCGTCGAGATTCCGTATATTCACAAAAATAACCATTCCCATGATATCTCCGATGATCTTTTATCTGATAATAACCGGATTTATCGGCGCGTTCAAGGGTTACAGCGACGCGGTTGCGCTTTTCGGAACCGATTTGAACGCCGCCGGTATGAATACGATAGTCGGATATATATACGATATGCTGTACGGAGACAGCGGAGGGTATCCGTCGTACGCGTCTGCCGCCGCTTTGCTGCTGTTTGCGATTGTGCTGACGATAACCGTTATTAACCTGCTGATAAGCCGTAAGCACGTACATTATATGTGAGGCGCATATGAACAGCCGAAATGAATTTGAAAAAATTGAGAAAAGTGCGAGATTTCGCAAAACGGCGCTGAGGATAATAACATATACGCTGCTTACCGTGTGGGCGCTGATTGTCATTTTCCCGTTTTACTGGATGATACTGACGTCGGTTAAAAGCTACGGCGCATACAATTCCGAATATATACCAAAATTTTTCACAGTATCGCCCACGTTTGAAAATTACCGCGAGGCGTTCACTGCGGTTTCTCTCGGCAGCTATTTTATAAATACGCTTATATTTACCGTTGTAACGACGGCGCTCATGATGATCGTGATAATCCCGGCGGCGTTTGCGTTTTCAAGGCTTAATTTCCGGGGACGCGATTTTATGTTTTCGGTTTTTCTCTCGCTTATGATGATTCCGAACGAGCTTGTTATAATAACAAATTTCGTAACGATAACCGATCTCGGCCTCCGCAATACCTTTACCGGTCTGATACTGCCGTCGGTCGCTTCCGTTTTTTACATTTATCTTCTCAAAGAAAACTTCGCTCAAATTCCGGACGAACTTTACTATGCCGCAAAAGTTGACGGTACCACGGACTTTCGGTATCTTGTAAAAGTAATGATACCGATCTGCCGTCCGACGATAGTTACGATAATTATTCTTAAAGTTATCGAATGCTGGAACGCATACGTCTGGCCGCGGCTTATAACCGACGACAAAAGGTATTTTCTGGTATCCAACGGCATACAGGAAATTCGTGAAAACGGATTCGGACGGGAGAATATTCCCGCGATGATGGCTGCTGTCGTCGTTATATCGGCTCCGCTGATTATTTTATTTATCATATTCAGGAAAAAGATTATGGCCGGAGTTGCAAGAGGGGGCACGAAGGGATGAAGAAGAAAGCGTTCTGTTTTGTTTTGCTTTCGGCGGCGTTGCTTTGCCTGCTTTGCGGCTGCCACGGCTCCCGAAAGACGAACAAATTCGACATACCCCGCGAGTTTGATTCTGAAAAAAAGTATGAAATAACCTTCTGGGCGAAAAACGACACAAACAAGACTCAGACCGGGATTTACCAGAAAGCAATCGAGGATTTTCAGGAGCTGTATCCGAATATAACCGTAAAAATCCGTCTTTATACGAATTACGGCGATATATATAACGACGTCATTACGAATATCGCAACAAAAACGACGCCTAATGTGTGTATTACATATCCGGATCATATCGCAACATATCTTACCGGCAGCAACGTTGTTGTTCCGCTTGACGATTTGTTTTCGGACAAAAAATACGGGCTCGGAGGCAGCGAACTCAGATTCGAATCGGTTTCGCTTGACGAGATTATTTCGCAGTACCTTGAAGAATGCCGCTTTGACGGAGGATGCTACGCCATACCGTTTATGCGCTCGACTGAAGCGTGCTACATAAACAAAACGTACGTTGAAGCGCTGGGATACACGGTTCCGGATGTGCTTACGTGGGACTTTATCTGGGAAGTTTCCGACGCGGCAGCGAAAAAAGACGCCGACGGAAACTACATACTGAACGGACAAAAGGTAATGATTCCGTTCATATACAAATCAACCGATAACATGATGATACAGCTTCTCAAGCAGAACAACGCGGACTATTCAACTCCCGAGGGAGATGTGCTGCTTTTCAACGAGACGGCGAAAAAGCTTCTGTACACGGTTGCGGAGCACACGGCGCAGGGCGCGTTTTCAACTTTTAAAATTTCAAGCTATCCCGCGAATTTTCTGAACGCCGGACAGTGCGTTTTTGCGATAGATTCAACCGCCGGTTCAACCTGGATGGGGACCGACGCGCCTCTTTCGGATATCAGCGCGGATAAGCTTGTTAGATTTGAAACCGCAGTAAGACCTGTACCGCAGGTTGATCCGGAAAATCCCGTAATGATATCGCAGGGACCGTCGGTGTGCGTGTTCAATAAAGACGATCCGCAGGAAGTGCTGGCGTCGTGGCTTTTCGCGCAGTATTTGCTTACAGACGGCGTTCAGACCGCATATTCCAAGACCGAAGGTTACGTCCCCGTAACCTCGAGAGCGCGTGAAAGCGCGGAATATAAGGATTATCTGTCGAGAAGCGGGGAAGACAACAACGACCATTATTACGTAAAGCTTGAAGCGACGCGCATGCTGCTTGAGAACACTTCCAATACGTTTGTAACGCCGGTATTCAACGGTTCGGCGTCTCTTCGCGACGCGGCGGGACAGCTTGTTGAAAATGTTACGAAATCTGTCAGAAGAAAAGAAAAGATCGACGAAGAGTACATGACGTCGCTTTTCGACAGCGTCAGGGCGCTGTACAGACTGGATCAGACCGAGGCCGGAAGCGGCACGGCGGAGAAAAAGCTACCTGCGGAATCGGTCGCGCTTCTTGCATCTCTTGGCGGCGCATGGGTTCTTATCTGCACATATCTTGTCTTTGAATATATCAAAAAGAAAAGAAATCACAGATAATTAAAAAATTACTCTTGTCAAAATCATAATTATGAGTTATAATATTTCACATATTTATTTTTTAAAGGAGAAAAAGAAATGAAAAAGTATTTGTCATTATTTCTTGTACTTGCAATTCTGACTCTTGCGTTTGTCGGATGCGGAAACACAACAACTTCCGACGATACCACGACGCCCGAGCAGACACAGGACCCTGCGGACACCACAGCTGATCCTTCTGCAACTACACCCGAAGAAACGACCGCTTCGGAAGATGAAACCGATCCTGTAATGAGTCATGCGGACTATATTGCAGCAGAGCTTGAAAGCAAGGTTATAATCGAAGCGTATGTTCAGGCAAAGCAGTCATGGTGGGATAATAAGGCAACCGTATACGCACAGGACAGAGACGGCGCATACTTCCTTTACAGCATGACTTGCTCCGAAGAGGATTTTGCAAAGCTTGTTCCGGGTACAAAGATCAGAGTAACAGGTTATAAGTCTGTATGGTCCGGCGAAATTGAAATTATCGACGCTGAGTTTTCAATCATCGAAGGCGCCGACACGTTCATCGCAGAGCCGCTCGACGTAACCTCTCTGCTCGGCAAAGACGAGATTATTGATCATCAGAACGAATTCGTGTCCTTCAAGGGGATGACCGTTGAAGCGGCAGGCCAGGACGAAGACGGCAACGACGTTGCATTCCTTTACAAGTACAACGGCTCCGGCAAGGACGGCGACGACCTTTATTTCAAAGTTTCGATCGACGGTCAGACCTACACCTTCACTGTTGAATCCTACCTTTGCGACAATACCACCGACGTTTATGCGGCTGTAAAGGCGCTCAACATCGGCGACAAGATCGACATGGAAGGCTTCCTCTACTGGTACGAGGGCGTTAACCCGCACATCACTTCCGTTACCCCCTCTGCAGACTGAGTCGGCGGCAAAGGCAAACCACAGCAAATAAGCAAAGCGGCATATCGGCGGCAACGCCGGTGCCGCTTTTGATTTGTCCGAAAACGATACGGTAAAATAGCTTTTGGGGACGCATTGACAAGCCGGAGAATATATGGTAGAATGAAAATATAAAAAATAAAGGAAAGCTGAATTCAGATATGATAAATCTTAACGGAAGAAAAGCGCGTATGCTTCTGGTTTACCCGGATTATACGGACCGTGACTGCACGGCGAAAACGTCCGGCGGAAATTATATGGAGGGTCTTGCTTCCATATCCGCGGTGCTGAAACAGGGCGGACATACCGTAAAGCTGATGCATTTGCTGAATCTTCATACCGAAAAAGACTTCAAGGATAAGCTCAAAAAACTGTGGGATGAAACGGACGGATTTGACATAATCGGTTTTTCGGTCCGCACAACGGCTTTTCCCGACGCTCAGACATATATCAAATGGACAAAAGAAAGCTATCCCGAAGCGTTTATAATATGCGGCGGATATCATCCGACCCTTGTGCCGGATGAAGTTCTCGCGGCGGACGGCGTTGACTGCGTCTGCGTGGGTGACGGAGAATACGCAGAGCTTGAGCTTTGCGACAAAATGAGTGCCGGCGAGGATTATACCGGAGTTGAAAGTCTGTATTTCAAGCTGCCTGACGGAAGCTTCAAACACAATCCGATCCGTCCGCTGTTTTCGGATCTCGACCGTCTTCCGATACCGGATTTTGATCTTTTCGATTACGACAACCTCGAATCGTCCAAGGTCGGCACCGCGATTGTCGTTGTCAGCCGTGGCTGTTTCTATAACTGTACTTATTGCGGAAACGGAAACTTCCGCAAGGTATATCCAAACAAAAAAATATACGCCAGATTCCGTTCGCCGGAAAATGCGATACTTTATCTCAAGACTCTTCTTGAAAAGCACCCGTATATCAAATTTATCAACTTCCGCGACGCGATTTTCAATATGTTTCCGGACTGGTTCGACAAGTTTATGGATATGTATAAGGAAGAGATACACCTTCCGTGCACCGGAAACATCCGCTTTGACATTTTGACCGAAGAAACCGTCAAAAAAATGAAGGAATGTGGATTTTATACAATCGACATGGGGCTTGAAAGCGGAGACCAGGAAATGCGCTTTAAGTATCTACGCCGTTACCAGACCGACGAAATGATCATCAACTGCTCGAACTGGTTTCACAAATACGGCATAGCGCAGCTGACGTACAATATAATCGGGCTTCCGTACGAAGACATACACAAAGCGCTCAAGACGATAAAGCTGAACGCGCGCATTAAAAGCGACCGCGTCATACCGAATATATTTTATCCGTATGAAGGAACTCCGCTTTACGAAATTTCAAAGGAGGCGGGATTTATTCCCGAAGGAGATTTCACGCAGCGCCGCGTTCCGCTGATACAGCCGCAGTTTCCGGAGGAGCAGGTGCTGTTTATCGAAGGCTATTTCATGCATTTTGTGCGCCGGTATAAGCTTGCGTACAGGCTTCCGAAGTTTTTCGGCGTGCCATATGAAAAATGGCTCGACCACCGCGTAACCGGAAAGCATGTGCCGTATTCGTTTTATGTAAAGCTTCATGACGGATATTCAAGTATAAGAAATTCGCTGAAGGATTTTCTTGTAAACCGTATGCCCGGCCTTTATGTTAAGCTCAGAATGATAAAGCATCATAAAAAAGCGCAGAAAGATGCAAAGTGAAAGGAATAAAATAAGGTTATGGCTCGTATAATAAATCAAAAGAAGTGTATAAGCTGCGGAACGTGCGATGTTCAATGCCCCAAAAAAGCCATTGTTATAAGCGATGAAGGCAAATTCAGCATAGACAGGGCAAAATGCGTGAACTGCGGTATATGCGAAAGGGACTGTCCGGTTGACGCAGTAGAAATTGCCGACTGAGAGCGAATACAAATAAAATAACAAAAACGGTTGACAAGCGGAAAAAAAACGTATACAATATAATAGCTATAAGATAATAATAAAGACAATAGTCCCGGAGGAATACACCATATGTCAGAAGAACTTTATAACGACGAAATTTATACTTTAACAGATGACGAAGGAAATGAAAATCAGTTTGAGCTTATCGGAAGCCGCGAGATCGACGGAAACACATATCTTGCGCTTGTACCTATCGACGGCAACGATGATGAATACGTCATTCTTAAAGCCGACATTGACGACAACGGCGAGGAAATACTTGTAACGATCGACGACGACGATGAATTCGACCGTGTCGCGGACTATTTCGACGACGAGCTTTTCGGCGAAGTTGATTACGACGAAGAGGAAGACGAAGAAGAGTAAGCAGACAGTTCCTGCTTAGTGCGTGATCAGTCTTTAATTGAACCTACAAGTTTTAAATGGAGCTCGACTTCCTGTACGGGTATGCAGACCTCCTTTATCCGCCTGCTTATGTCACGCGGAGAAAAGACGCTGGGAGCACAAACTACGGGAGGGAGCACCTACCTGCATATATGCGGGTTTCAAATTAACGGCTTACACGGCTCGGTGGGGCAACCTGCTGATAAAAACGCCATACCGGATAAACGGTATGGCGTTTTGTGTTTATTTAAGTTTTTTTACAAAGCGTTCGATTTTTTCAAGCGCGATTGAAATATGTTTTACGGAGTACGCATAGGAAATTCTTGCAAATCCCTCGCCGCATTCACCGAAGGCTGTTCCCGGAACAATCGCAACACCCTCTTCGTACAGCAGTCTCTCGCAGAACTCCTCGCTGCTGAGTCCGAAGCGTCCGACGTTCGGAAAAACGTAGAAAGCTCCGTGAGGTTCAAAGCAGCTTATTCCGATGTCTCTGAGACCGCTTACTATATATCTTCTGCGGCGGTCGTATTCGGCTGCCATGTATTCGATGTCGGAGTCTCCGTTGCGCAGCGCTTCTATTGCGGCGTACTGACTGGTTGTCGGCGCGCACATAATGCCGAACTGATGTATTTTGAACATTTGTGCGGTGATCTCGGCCGGAGCGCACGTGTATCCCATCCTCCATCCGGTCATCGCATATGCCTTTGAGAAGCCGTTTACAACAACTGTGCGTTCACGCATTCCCGGAAGCGTCGCGATTGAAACGTGGGGCTCGCCTGTATATGTAAGCTCGGCGTATATTTCATCTGATATAACGGCGATGTTTGTGCCGCGGAGCACTTCGGCTATGGCTTCAAGGTCGCCGCGTGTCATAACGGCGCCGGTCGGATTGTTAGGGAAGGGCATGACGAGTACTTTTGTCCGGTCTGTTATCGCTGCGCGAAGCTTTTCCGGAGTGAGCTTGAAGTTGTCTTTTTCTTCGGTTTCAAGCATAACCGGAACGCCTCCGGCGAGCGTAGTCAGCGGACCGTAGCATACAAACGACGGAACGGGAATTATTACCTCGTCGCCGGGATTGAGCATGGCGCGCAGAGCAAGGTCGATAGCCTCGCTCCCTCCGACGGTAACGATGATTTCATGCTTTGGATCGTATGTCAGTTTGAATCTGCGGGAAAGATACTTGGAGATTTCAACGCGAAGCTCGGTCAGCCCGCAATTGGATGTATAATATGTTTTGCCTTTTTCAAGGCTTTCGATTCCGGCTTCTCTTATATGCCATGGGGTAACGAAGTCCGGCTGACCGACCGTCAGAGACACAACGTCCTTCATGTCGTCTAGCAGGTCAAAGAACTTTCGTATTCCCGAAGGTTTAAGAGAGCAAGCGCGGTCGGAGAGAAGCTTTGAATAATCCATCACATGAGGTTCTCTCTTTCGTCAACTTCCGGAGCGCCGTATATAACGCCGCGGTCCTTGTATTTTTTCAGTACAAAGTGGGTTGCGGTTGAAACGATGTCCTCCATCGGCGCAAGCTTATATGCAACGAAGTAAGCGACTTCTTTAAGCGTTTTTCCTTCGATGATAAGCATAAGGTCAAATCCGCCCGACATAAGATGAACGCTTTTTACCTCCGGGTAATTGTATATGCGCTCGGCTATGCGGTCAAAACCTCTGTCGCGCTGCGGCGCAACCTTAAGCTCGATGACTGCGCTTACGTATTCGCGGTCGGTTTTATCCCAGTCGATAAGAGTTTTATATCCGACAATGACTCCCTCGTCCTCATATTTGCGTATAGCCTCGCGGATATCGTCCACGGTTTTTCCGCACATAGGCGCCAGCTGTTCAGGTGTCAGACTTGCGTCGTTTTCAAGAAGGTGAAGCAATTTTTCCATTTTATATACCTGCCTTTCCGATTTTTTCACGTGTGTTCAGAACATCCATTCCTCGCTTTGTCCAGTATAATACCTGCTCTTCTACGTAAGCTCCGACGTCTTTTGAATAGTGCGCGTCCGAGCCTATTGCAATCAGTTTTCCGCCGCACTGTCTGTAAAGCTCAACTATGTCCCTGTCCGGCAGAGTCATGCCGACGGAGCTGTCGCGCAGTCCGGATACGTTGACTTCGAGAGCCGTGTTCTGCTTGATTAGTATTTTGAATAATTCCTCAAAACGGGGCGCGTATTTCTCTGTGTCAAAGGTTTTTCCCGACCGCTTTATGTAGCGCAGGGGGTAGGTTATATGTCCGAGAGTGTCGGCTTTCAGCGCCAGCGCAACTTCCGTAAGCTCAAAAAGATAACGCTCCCACCAGTACCGGCATTGTTTTAAGTCAAGCTTTGTGAAATCGAAATAATAATAATCCGGCACGCCGTTAAGATTATGCAGCGATGAAAGAATATATTCAAATCCGGCGTCTCTGATTTCGGACGAAAAGCTCTCGGTGTCAATGTGCGCCTGCCCGATTTCAACTCCGAATACAACGTCCAGCCTGCCGCGGTATTTTTCACGCGCTTCGCGGATAAGCTTTGCGTCGGTCTTAATGTCGTACGCTGAATAAATGCCTGCGAGTATGCCGTCGCGGTCAAAATGGTTTGTTATCGCGATGCCGCTGAGTCCGCGCGCAATCGCCGCCTCGCAGACCTCGTCGACGGTCGAATTCCCGTCATAGGACATGTTTGTGTGAAGATGGAGATCCCAAAGTGACATTGTCGGTCACTCCTTATAAAATTATAAATATTAATAATCAGTATATCACAAAAAAAACCAGTTGAACAGAGGAAAACGCAAAAAAAAATAAATACAGGCGACTTTGTTTATTTGTTTGTCATATGCCTTGAAATAATACGTGAAATATGTTAAAATAACAAAAACGTATGCTGAAGGAGCATAAAACAAAATGGTTAATCGGCTGATAATGAAATATCCGACTTCATGGCACGGGGAAATGTGGCGTGAAGGCGCTCCGTGCGGAAACGGAAAAGTGGGCGCACTTGTATACGGTGCTGTCAAAATGGAAAAAATTATGCTTTCGCACGCCTACCTTTGGCGCGGCGGAATTCGTCAGGAAATGCCCGACATAAGCGATTCTCTGAAGGACGTTCGGAAGTATCTGGACGAAAACCGTCCCGACTTGGCGGACGGAATTCTGTCAAACGCTTTTGCCGCAAAAGGCTATAATCCTCATTGCGTGGATCCTACGCCGGTAGGAGATATTGTAATAGATTCCAATTCCAACGCTCCGTTTTTCGGATACAGACGCGTTATTGACATGGAAAAGGCCGAGGTATCGGTTACATGGCGCGAGGG
>JAQXSY010000063.1 GCA_029219205.1 Bacillota bacterium
GAGTCGGGCAGTTGTTTTCTGGCACAGACTCCATTCTGCCGCGAGCCTAAAACTCTAAATAAAGCTGAAAACAGTTTAGCATATAATTTGTCGAAAGTCAATTTGACATGCTGAATATTTTACATTTTTTACGGCAGCGCGGCTCATCGCCTGCCTTTTTTTGCTGCGGCGGCTTCTCGGCTTTGAAAAAAATATTGCTATTGACAGATATATCGGTTTATGGTACAATTATTTAAAAGAATTAACTAATAGGGATAACCGTATGAGGCGAGGAACAAATTCCACACGAATGAAGGAAAACAACCGCAGGCTGATATTGAATCTGATCAGACGGGGCGGGTTTTCAAGAGTTGACATTGCAAAGATTACGGGACTTACAAAGGCAACGGTTACGATTCTGGCAGATGAGATGATGCAGGATGGACTGATTGCGGAGGAAAGCCAGCATGAATCAACGGGTGTGGGGCGCAGGCCGGTGTATTTACGCCTGTGCGAAAATTCAAGGTTTGCCGTCGGCTTTTCTCTGACGCGCACCGAGTATCAGGTCGGGCTGTTTAACCTTGCGGGCGAGGCTGTTGAATTTGAAATCTGTCAATATTCCGGCGGAACGGCCGACAAAACCTTAGAGAATATGGCTGAAACCGTCAACAGATATAAATCGAAGATACCGGAAGGCAGTATGATAGGTGTTGGTTTTGCAAGTCCGGGACCGATAGATTACAAATCCGGAATTGTGTTAAATCCGCCTAATTTTGAGAAATGGCACAACTGCAAAGTTGCGGAAAAGCTGTTTGAAATGTGCGGCGTGCCCGTATGCCTTGAAAACGTATCAAACGCTCTTGCGATCGGAGAACAGTATTTCGGAAGCTGCCTGAATGAAGATAATTATGCATACATTGTAATTGACGAGGGAATCGGCTCCGGAATAGTAGTAAACGGTCAGGTTTATCGCGGAGAAAGCGGCTTCGGAAACGAGCTAGGTCATTCTTCTGTTAGGTTTGACGGTCTTCCTTGCATTTGCGGAAACCGCGGCTGTCTTGAATGTTACGCATCAATTCCGGCGATTTTAAAAAATACCGGGTATAAAACATGGCGTGAGGCAGTTGAAAGCGGAGATAATGGTCTTATCGAGCGCGAAGCGGAATATTTGACCTGCGCGCTGGTAACGCTTATAAACCTTTTCGACCTTACAAGGATAGTTTTGGGGGGGGATATTTCATACCGCGGAGAAATTATTGCCGAAATATTAAGAGAAAAAATTGAGGCTCGTACCATTGTAAGGCATCCTGTGAGGGTTTCGGCCGCAAACGATACACAATGCAAAGCTGTTGCGGCTGCCGCAGTGGCGCTTCAAAACCTGTTTTTCAACTTGTAATCATGGTAAAGAAAGCGAAATTTTTATTATAAAATAAAAATCCGTTTGTTTTACATATAAAGTTAAACGAATTAACTAATGCGGAAAGAGATAATCAAATGAAAATTTTCAAGAAAGGTTTTAATTATTCGCAGGACGGACCTGGAAACCGTCTTGTGTATCATTTGCAGGGGTGCAATTTCCGGTGTAAATGGTGCTCAAATCCCGAAGGAATGAGCATAAGTTCTCCTTTGTGTACGGAGTATACTGCAGAGGAATTAATGAATGAAATTAAACGGTGCGAACCGATGTTTTTTGACGGCGGCGGTGTGACATTCACAGGCGGGGAAGCAACCATGCAGTTTGATGAACTGACCGAAATTTTAAAAATGCTCAAAAATGAAGGAATAAGCTCGGCAATTGAAACAAACGGTTCTCATCCGCGTCTTGAGACTCTTTTCGGGCTGGTTGATTATCTGATAATGGATGTAAAGCATTTTGACTTTGAGAGGCATAAGTTTTGGACCGGTGACGACGGAAAAAATACATATGAAAATTTAAAAAAACTTTGTGACAGCGGAAGGCAGGCATTAATAAGAATTCCGATAATTAACGGGGTAAACGCCGAGCCGGAGAAATTTGCGGAATTTTTTAAAAAACTGAACTGCTCGGCGCTCGAATTTGAGTTTCTTTCATATCATGAATTCGGAAAAAACAAGTGGAGCACGCCCTATGAAATCGAAAACGGATTTGTTTCCGACGAGGTTATGCTGCGATTTGACGAAGTATTTAAAAATAACGGATTTAAAGTTGTTAACACCTAAACGGGAATACATTTAAGGAGGGAATTAAAATGATTGAATTCAAAAAAGGCGAACTGACCGAAATGGCAAAGGCTTTATTCAAGGAAGAACGCGCAATCAAGCGTCTGGACGGATGGTTTTTAGTTCAGGAGACGCAGATGAAAATGGCGGGACGCTTTGCAAGCCATGAAATAGACAAAGCAGAAGCTTTAAAGGAAACGGTTAAAATACTGCCTCTGAATGTCAGCAATAATGCGGTTTTTGTCGGAACACAAAGGGACAGCTTTGCCAGAAGCTATGCGTTGATTAATCCGGCTTTTAAGGTTGAGGAATTTTGCGGATATTGTGACGCAACAGCGGTTTTTGACGATATAGAACCGAATGATTTTTTTACGGCAGAGCGCATAAACAAGGTCAGGGAATATATGATGTCAACCGATTATGTGCGTCAGCTGTCCGAGGTTTACGGCAAATTCGAGGACGACACCAAGGAAGTGACGTTTTTCGTAGAACAGGTAACCGGACATTTGATTCCCGATTTCAGACAGGCGCTGAAGCTCGGCGTTAAAAAGCTTCAGGCATCAATAAAAGATAAGGAAGGCGACGGCTACCGGGCAATGGAAATTGCTCTGGAGTGCGTATTGATTTTAGCGGAGCGCTATAAGCGCATCTTAGAGGAACAGTATGAGAGCGCATCGCCCGAGAGAAAAATTCAGCTTGAGCTGATGATAAAGACATTAAACAAGGTGCCGGCAAACGGGGCAGAAGATCTGTTTGAAGCAATACAGATGTTTATTCTTTTGTGGCAGGTTATGTGTTTGGAGCAGGCGCCTAATCCTTTTGCTTTTTCCGTAGGCAACGCCGATCGCATATTTGAACTGTATTCTCACGGTACCGACCATGAAACGGCTGCTGAATTATTTAAGCATTTCCTTGTTTTCTTTAACGTTGCGGACAGAAGCTGGGCGATTTCCCAGAACATTATTATCGGCGGCAGGGACGTTGACGGAAATGATTTGACAAACGATATTTCATATGCTATTATGGATGCATATTTTGACATGAACCTGCCTCAGCCGATTCTGTCGGTTAAACTGCATAAGAATACTCCGGAAAAATTTTACGAAGCAATGGGTAAGTTCCTGTTTTCACCGGGAGTTCTTACACCGTCGTTCTTTAACGACGACTCATTGTATGAGGTGCTTGGAAGTCACGGTATTGAGAGGGAAGATTTGCCGGATATATCCATTGCGGGCTGTCAGGAGCCGTTGATTATGGGAAAGGATAACGGAAATACAACAAACAGCTGGCTGAATCTACCCAAAATTCTCGAACTTACGCTTACCGGCGGATATTCAACGGTTACCGGAGAAAAGCTTGCAAATCTTGAACCCGCTTCCCTTAAAAACATCAGAGAGGCATTTTATAAAAACACCGAATATTTTGCAGAGAGGATGAGAGACGCCGCAAACGGAGCCTCCAAAGCTCTTTCAAACCTGAGAGTTCCGTTCCTTTCGTGCTTTATGGGCGGTTTGGAAAACGGAATTGATTTACGCGACACCGGAAGCCAGGGAACAAAGTATAACGGCAGCGGTTGTCTGATACACGGAGTAAGCGTTGTTGCCGACAGCTTTATTGCGATTGACAAATTGCTCGAGGACCGTCCGCAGGATGCGGAAAAGCTGGTTGACGCCATTCGTTCGGATTTTAAAAATTACGACGATTTAAAGGCTTTCTTGAAATCATGTCCGAAATTCGGAAACAATATTGAAAGTGTTGATGAAGAGGCAAGGGATGTTGCCAACCGCACGGCAGAAATAGTCAGATCACAGAAGAACTACCTTAACAACAGCTTCCGTCCGGATTTCAGCAGCCCATCGACGCATTTACTGTACGGCTATTGGGTAGGCGCGACACCCGACGGAAGAAACAGCCGTGAAATGCTCGGCTACGGTGTTGACCCGCTGTTCGGAGACGCGTCAAACGGTATGGGATTCCGCGTCCTGTCAACGATGAAGCTTCCGTTTGATCAAATGAACGGCGGTTATGCGTCGCATATGGGCATTGACCCCAAATATTTTAAAGGTGAAACATTCGAGGAAAAGGGGCTTGAATTTGAAAGAAAAATAATAAAGCCGCTTTTCTTCAATCCCGCGCAAAAGGGAGTTTCTCCGTTCTATCTTTATGTCAATGTAACAACGCCCGAGATACTCAGAAAAGTATTGGCGGATCCGAAAAAATACGCGCCGAGCGGCGTTTACATAATGAGAATACACGGAACATTTGTAAACTTTTTGGACCTTTCGCCTGCAATACAGCAGGATATTATTAAGAGGCTGGATCCGAAATCAACATCAATGGTTTCCTGAAAGGAATTGGCGGATGAAAGCGATTGGGTTGGATATAGGGACAACCAGTATATGCGGAATACGCATAAACTGTGAGGACGGGACGGTTGATAAAACAGTATGCCGTTCAAATGATTCATGGATTAACACAGGGAACGCGTGGGAGAAAATTCAGGATCCGGAAATAATCTGCGGCAAAGTTAATGAGATACTGGAAGAACTGTTTGAGAAGGGAATAAAGGTAATAGGCGTAACCGGGCAGATGCACGGAATTTTGTATGCGGACAGAAACGGTATGTCGGTAAGTCCGCTTTACACCTGGCAGGACGGGAGAGGAAATCTTCCGTATGAAGGGACAACATACGCCGATTATGTTCATTCGTATACCGGATATGGAAACGTAACGCACTTCTATAACGAGAAGAACGGATTAATTCCGGAAAATGCCGCAGTGTTTTGCACAATTCACGACTATATAGTCATGAGGCTTACCGGAAGAAAAACACCTTTTGTGCATAGCTCTGATGCGGCAAGCTTCGGTTTGTACGACATGAAAGCCAATAAGTTTACCGTTTCGAATGCGTTTCAGCCCGAGGTTACTCCGGATATAAAAATTGCGGGAGAGTGGAACGGAATACCCGTTTCGGTTGCGATAGGAGACAATCAGGCAAGCTTTTTCGGATGCGGCTGCGGAGAGAATACGGTTTTGGTTAATGTCGGCACCGGAAGTCAGGTTTCGCTTATGACCGACGATATGAACGCGCATGACGGAATGGAAATAAGGCCGCTTTATGCCGACAAATTTATTACGGTGGGCTGCTCGCTCTGCGGCGGACGCGCATATGCGATTTTGGAGCGGTTTTTCCGTGAAACTGCGGCGATGGCGGGTATAAAAGCCGAAAATCTGTATGACGCAATGCTTTGTGAAGCGAAAAAGACAAGCGAAACCGATTTGGTATTTAATACGATTTTTTGCGGCACAAGGGACGAACCGGAACGTCGCGCGGAAATCCTGAATTTATCAGCCGATAATTTCACACCCGGAAATTTTGTGCGCGGGTGCCTGAACGGAATTGTTGCGGAGCTGTTTGATTTATATAAAAAATCAGGGAAAAAATGTACGCGCCTTGTCGCATCGGGAAACGGAGCAAGAAAAAATCCCGAATTAAAAAGAACAATAGAAGAAATGTTCAAAATTAAGCTGCTTACGCCGGTTTATTGTGAAGAGGCGGCTATGGGCGCGGCGGTATTTGCTTTGACCGCTGTCGGAATTTTTAAAAATATTGAAAACGCAGAAAGGATTATACGTTATGATTTATAATATGCCGTTATTTTTTGAAAAGAACAGAGTGTTCAGGGTTTATCAGGGAGGAATGCTGCTTGGCAAATACGTAGGAGACGGCTCACAGGACGGAAATTATCCGGAAGAGTGGATCGCTTCTTCGGTAAAAGCCCAGAACAGAGAAAAAAGGTCTGAAAAAGAAGGAATTTCAAAAATTGAGGACGAGAATTTTTACCTTGACGAACTTATAGATAAGTATCCCAAAGAAATTTTGGGTGAAAAAAAGGAAGTCGGCGTGCTCGTAAAATTTCTTGACAGCGCTATAAGACTTACAGTTCAGGCGCATCCGGACCGGAAATTTGCAAGGGAGCATTTTAACAGCGAGCACGGCAAGGAAGAAAGCTGGGTTGTGCTTGCAAAACGGCCGGGCGGCTGTATATATCTCGGATTTAAAGAAGGCGTAACAAAAGATCAGTTTGAAGAGGCTGTGGAAAAAAGCAAGACCGATAAGAAAATAATGGAGGAATTGCTTGTACGTCACGACGTTGAGCCGGGAGACGTTATCTTTGTTCCTGCAAAATCCGTTCATGCAATCGGCGCCGGATGCCTTATACTCGAGGTTCAGGAGCCTACTGATTTTACTATTCAGCCGGAATATTGGTGCGGAGATTACGAGCTGAACGACGAGGAAATGTATATGGGGCTAAGTAAGCCCGATGCGTTCGAATGCTTTGATTTCGGCACTATGAAAAACATAAAACTTACGCCTGAAACGCTTGAAACGGGAGGCGGAGTACAGGTTGAATGTCTTATCGGAAGAAAACATACCGATAATTTCGGACTTAACCGTATTGTTCTTAAAGGCGGAAGCTATGTTCCTAAAAAAGACGCGGGAATATATGTTGTAACAGCCGGACAGGGAAAAATTGAAGGAAACGGTTACAGCAGAAATCTGAAGCAGGGCGAATACTTCCTTCTGCCTCATGCGGCTGCGGGAAAATATTCTTTGTGCGGCGAAATGACGGTCATGGAGTGTTTTGCATAATTTTTGCCAAAACATCGAGATGTAAATAAGGAATTGAAACACAGAGATTGCGGGGAAAAAGAATAATTCTGTATCCTGAAACTAAGTTTATATAAACCTAAAATGCAGTGCTTTCTTACACAAGCACTGCATTTTTCAAACCTGTTTGCCGCATGGTTTTGTATAGCCTGATCATATGGAAAAGCAAGCGGCCGGGCAATCTTTTTTTGAGTCGTCCGGTCGGGTTTTTATGGCTGTCCTGACGCGGCAGCATTATAATCAGCGGCAATATTTATAGTGATAACTTTGCTCTTCCTTTGAATAGTCAAGTTCAACTCCAAACACTTCACGGATTACCGGATGTTTATAAATATCGTTCGGAGCACCTTCGGCGGCGATCGCCCCATCCTTTAAAACAACGATACCGTCCGAAAAGGCGAATGCAAGAGGCAGGTCGTGCAGCACCGCAATAACGCCTTTTCCAAAAATTGACAGCTTCCGAAGCGTTTTCATAAGCTCAAGCTGATGAAAAATATCAAGATATGTGGTCGGCTCGTCAAGGAGAATATAGTCGGTATCCTGCGCCAGAGACATTGCAATATAGGCATTTTGCTGCATTCCGCCAGAAAGGGAAGAAAGCGGTCTTTCCGCAAGCTCCAAAATTCCAAGCTCATTAAGCGCGGCCGAAACAATGTTTTTATCCTTTTCTGTATAGCGGCGCGGATAGCTCAGATGAGGAAACCGTCCGTGCAGAACCAACTGGCTGACGGTCATATCGGGGACGTTTTTTCCCTGTGAAAGATAGGCGGCTTTTTCGGCGAGCCGACGCCGCGAAAGACCGTTAATGTTTTCCCCGTCGATATAAGCCTCTCCGAAAAGAACGGGGATTATGCCGATCGCGGCTTTAAGCATTGTGCTTTTGCCCGAACCGTTAGGTCCGATGACCGAAATTAATTCGGATTTGGTAAATGAAAGAGAAATATCCGTTAAAATCTGTTTTTTGCCGTAGCCTGCGCATATATTTTTCAGTTCAAGCATTAAAATGACCTCCTTTGCCTTTTATAAGGATAAACACAAAGAAGGGCGCGCCGAGGAATGCCATAATAATTCCTACCGGTATTTCATACGGCGAGAAGACTGTTCTTGACGCTGTGTCGCAGAGACAGACGAACGCCGCGCCGAAAAGGGCGGAAAGCGGCAAAAGCTGCGAAGATTTGCTTCCTGCAAGCCGCCTTACCGCGTGCGGGACAATCAACCCAACAAAGGACAGCAGTCCCGCAAGGCTTACCGCGCAGCCTGCCAAAACGGCGGCAAGCATTAAAAAGACGGTACGGTAAAGCGAAGTGTTCATTCCGAGCGCTCTTGCGGTATCATCCCCGAGTGTAAGGACATCAAGCTCGTTTGTAAGGGTGAACAGAATTGCAAGTGAAACAAAAATCAAAGCGGCGGACGGAAAAAGCCGTCCATAGGTTACGGCGGAAAAATCGCCGACTTTAAAATCGTTGCTCATTACTCCGACTTCGGGTATAAAGGTTACAATCGCATCCGAAAAAGCGTTCAAAAGACTGTTCACCGCAACTCCCAACAGTATCAATGTGCCTCGCGACGCGCCGATCCTGCGCGCGAGCAGGCTGACCGCCATTACGGCGGCAAACGCTCCGCAAAATGCGAAGAGAGAAAGCCGCAAGCCGCCGTATATGCCGAATGCGGTACAAAGAGTGACCGCCAGGCCGGCTCCGGAGTTTACACCTATGATACTCGGAGAGGCAAGGCGATTGGCAAGCACGCCTTGAATAACCGCGCCCGATACGGAAAGCGCCGCCCCGCATATAAGCGAGGCGGCAGTTCTCGGAAGACGTACATACAGGAAAATCTTACCTTCTGCCGTTGAGGAGAGTCCCTTGGAAAACGCCGATAAAATTCCTGACACGGAAAGCGGCGTGCCGCCGAGGAGGATTCCCAAAAAAGCCGCTGCAAGCAAAAGAAGAAAACCAACGGCATAAAGTATTTTTAATCTTTTATTGTTCGCGAAGCAGGATTTCAACAAGCTGTTCATAAGCTTTTGCCCAGTTTGCGTTGGGTTTGAGGTTAAAAAGCTTTCTGTCCATAATATGCAGTCGGCCGTTCTCCACCGCGTCAAGCTTGCCCCACGCAGGGTTTTCCTCCATCGTTTTTGATAAATTCTTCTGGGCGGCGGTTTCGTCCCCCATCGCCACTGCAAAAATCCGGTACGGTTCCTGCCATATTATGCTTTCAACGCTTAAGTTATCAAGCAGGGACTTATCGTTGTCGGCAATATTTATACAGCCGAGGTCGCAAAGCATCTCGCCGAGCACCGTCCCCTCGCTGCCTTTTGCTTTAAGCAGACTTGAGGAGGTTCTGAGCAGAAGAATCGTTCGCTTTTCATCCGGAAGATTTGCCTCGGAAAATTTGTCTTTGATTTTTTCAATCTCCTCTTTAACCTTTATACCGTTCTGCTCGTATAAATCCTTTCTGCCAGTGATATCTGTGCAGATATCGAGCATTGAAAGGTAATCGTAAAAGGTATCGACATCAAAATAGGCGACCGTGATTCCCGCGATTTCAAGTGTTTGCTTCATTTCGACATCCGCCGCCGTCGAGGCGCTTGCAATTACAAAATCGGGGTCGGCGGAAAGCAGAATTTCAAGGCTCGGAGAGTGTGCGCCGCCCAAATTTACGGCGTTCGGAAGATTGAGACCGAAATCGTCCCATGCGTCCTCCGCCGCGGCGCAGAGTGTTCCTCCCGCAGCTATCCAAGTGTCCGCAAAGCTGCCGAGCAGAGAAGCTACCCGTTCGGGATTTTTCTTTACGGTAACTGTCCGATCCAACGCATCCTTAAAGGTTACGGTCTCGCTTGCCCCGGTGTTTTTGTCCTTTTCGGTACAGCAGCAAAGAGCGGCTGCCAAAAGAATAACTACCGCAGACAGGCAAACAAATTTTTTTGCCGAAAAGATTCTTTTAAACATAATCAAGTCCAATCTTTTTTGTATATGCAAAACGTTCTTCACTCAGCTGTTTTCGAACTTCAGCGAACGCGGCTGTTCGTACGTCCCTGGAAATTCGTTTTCTTCAGATTTGCCGATAAAACAGCGATTATATATATGTTAATTATAGCATAATTAATGTTTTGTGTCAACCGAGTATAACTGCGCTGTAATATCGCCGCAGTCTTAGTCCTGTTTTCAATCGTTAAAAACACATTGACGTATAAGGCGGGATAATATATAATTAATTATAAAACATAATTTCTAAAATCATAATCCGAATAATTGACACAGCCGACTTGATTTTTAACCTATCGTAAAGTGAGAATATCTTATATAATTAATTAAATTCCGCATCTGACTGAGATAACCGCAGCTGCGGAAAATGCGCGGGAGGATATTGAATGAGACGTTTAGTTATATATGTACACGGCAAAGGCGGTAATGCAGAGGAAGCGAAGCACTATCGGACCTTTTTTGCCGAAAGCGATGTGATTGGTTTTGACTATCGGTCGCAAAATCCCTGGGAAGCGAAACGCGAGTTCTCAAGTTTTTATGATTTGCACAGCGTCAAGTATGATTCTGTTATTTTGATTGCAAACAGCATAGGGGCTTTTTTATCAATGAGCGCTCTTGCAGATAAGAACATTTCAAAAGCCATGTTTATTTCCCCCATCGTTGACATGGAGAGGCTGATTTCGGATATGATGATGCTGTCGAATGTCACGGAGGATGAACTGCAAAGCAAAAAAGAGATTCCGACGGAGTTTGGAGAGACTTTGTCCTGGGAGTATCTGTGCTATGTGAGGGAGCATCCGATTGATTGGAACACGCCTACATGCATTCTTTACGGCGGAAAGGACAGCTTAACTTCCAGAGAAACAATATCCGAATTTGCAGAAAAAACCGGCGCTGCGCTTACCGTAATGGAGGACGGAGAACACTGGTTCCATACAGATGAGCAGATGAAAGTTCTTGACCAATGGATTTGCAGTTCAATTCGATAAATCTGAGCAAGATGGGAAATCGCATGGCTGAAAAATATGAATTTCGCAGAATAAATCGAGAAGAAGTTCCATATATGTTTCATCTAATTTTGCAAAGGATGAAATGGATGGATGAAAACGGAATTAATCAATGGAATAAAACTAAATATGACGAAATCTATCCGCAATCTTATTATGAACGGCATGCCGAAAAAGGAAGCGTTTTTGTTTTGGCAAATAAAAATTCCAAAGAGATTGTATGCGCTGCCGTGATAAAATACGAGGACGAACGTTGGAAAGACAAAGAAAACGCAGTTTATATTCACAATTTTGTTTCAAAAGTGGGTGAAAACAATATAGGAAGAATGTTTCTTCGTTACGTGGAAGAATACGCAAAAAGCAAAGGAGTTAAATATATCAGATTGGATTCGGCACAAGACAACGAAAAACTCTCTCAATATTATGAAACACAAGGTTTTTTGCCGGTCGGAACCTGCGAAGAAGGTATGTACAAAGGTATTTTAAGGCAGAAGACGCTGTCACGGTAAATTCCGCTCCGGCGGAAAACCAAACAAAAAATTCAGGAGAGATTTAAAATGGTACATTTGGTTTATTGCGATAATGAAGGACGAAAAGGCGAAAAAGTACTGGATAAGATCTTAGCCGGGACAAAGACGGCAGTGGTACGCGGAGCGGCTGGAAGAAAAATTCCGCACAGCAGAGTTTTTGCGGGGGAACGTCTTTATTTCATGGAAAAAGGAAGCGCCTCCATAACAGCGGCTGCTATTGTAAAAAGCGTTCAGAATTATATAAAACTTTCCGATGAAGAAATTGAAAAAATACTTGCGGATAATCAAAGCAAGCTGAACTTATCCGAAAAACAAAAAGTGCGCTGGCATAAAAAATGCTTATGCCTGGTCGAATTTGAAAATGTTGAGAAAATAACCCCGATTGCATTTGAACGTCAGAGCAACATGGATGACTGGCTGATTATAGAAAAAATTGAGGATGTTGCCCGCGGCACAAGCGTTCCCTACGATTATGAAAAATCAAAATTTTGATTGACAAATCCGGACTTGCGGCTGCGTTTGCTTTTATACGTGAGTACGGAATTGATGAATTTCCGCGTTTCCTGTGCGTATGCTGTATCCTGTCCGGGATTTTATATCAGAGTGAAAGAAGTTGGATATTTGATAATATGGAATGGCTGAATGTTTTTGGATTGATTTTTATTATTGTTATCTTGATTCCAAATATTATCTTTGCAATTCGGCGCAGAGACGGTTTCGTGAACAAATGGAAAAACAAATATGCCGAGGCAGCGGAGCAGATAGGCCGGGTTGGCTGTTTTGTTTTCATGATTATCAATATTCCGGGAACCTGGTTCGGCTGGCGGTCTGACGAAGCGTTTGCGGTGTATCTGATTGCGGATACAGTACTTGTAATGCTCTATTGCCTGACTTGGATTGTTTATTTTAAAAAAAGCAGTGTTTTCGGCGCGCTGGCGCTTTCGGTTATACCTTCAATTCTGTTCCTGTTTAGCGGAATTATGAGCAGATCCGTTTTGCTGATTATTGCATCCGTCATTTTCGCGCCGAATCACATTGTCATTTCATATAAAAACGCGAAAAAGTAATCTTGAAACGACTGAATCCGAAAAACGTTTTTAAGGTGAAAATTCCCGCAGAGCCTTCCTGCTATATGAAAAAATTACTGTATTTTTAAAGACAGCACGAATTCAGAAGTAAATATTTCGTTACATCTCTATAATGGAATCCCGTAAAGGAGAGATGTAATTATGAATATAAGAGAAATCAAAGAAAACAAACTTAAGACAATTCTTCGTTTTTCGGTTCCGAGCGTTATAGCGATGCTTTTGGAAACCGTAATCACAATAACCGACGGATTTTTTACCGGAAATTATGTGGGTGAAGATGCTTTGGCGGCCATTAATCTGGGACTGCCGATTCTTTATTTTTTTCTTGGAATAGGTTTATGCACCGGAGTCGGCGGAAGTGTAATATGCGGAAGACTGCTTGGGGCAAATGAAAAACGCAAGGCGTCCGAAGTGTTTTCGCAGACGGTCGTTACGGCGGCGGTTGTATGTATATTAACGTCATTTGCTGTTTTGATGATGTTTTCTCCGATTCTGAAAGTATTGCGGGCGGATGAAAATTTGTCCGGTTACTTCACTCAGTACTATAAAGTCATGATTTGCGGGTATCCCCTGATGGTTATGGGAACAATACTCGGAATGTTTATCCGTATGGACGGAAAGCCCCAGGTGTGTATGCTTGTGAGCGTCGTAAGCTGTATTCTGAATGCAGTCCTTGACTACATTCTTGTTGGCAGATTGGCGCTGGGAGTGAAGGGAAGCGCCATAGCGTCGCTTGCGGTACAGGCGGTTGCTGTTGCTGTTCAGGTTGTGTATTTCATCGGTCCGTCGCTTTGTATACGGTTTAGGCGTTACAGATTTGACAGGGCAGTGAATAGGGAAACATTCTTTAACGGTTCATCAGAGTTTATCGGAGAGATGGCAAGTGCAATCTCTATGTTTGCATTTAACTATGTGTTGATGAAATATGTCGGAACAGAGGGCGTTGCCGCATTTACGATTCTCGGATTTTCCGTATACGGATACAGCATGATTGCAATCGGATTCGGGCAGGGAATGACCACGCTTGTAAGTGTCTGCTGGGGAGCAAAGGAACATGAAACCGCAATGAAGCTGCGTAAAATTACAAATCGCATATTGTTCGGAACAGGCGTATTGTTTGCGGTATTCTTTTTGGCGCTTGGAAGAAGATATGCCGGAATGTTCGGATGCAGCAGCAGCGTGGCTGAGATGGTATCTGACGGATTTCGGTTTTATGCCGTCACATTTCTGATTATGGGATACGATGTGATAAACTCAATGTATTTTACCGGCTGCGGGGACGCTTTGAGTTCTGCTGTTATTTCGTCGCTCCGAGGAATTGTGCTTCTTCTTGCATTTGTTTTGATCTTTCCGGCTATATGGGGAATGACGGGAGTTTGGCTGGCCGCTCCGGCAACGGAAGCTCTTACAGCTGTTGTTTCGGCATTTCTGATTATGAATCAAAAAAAGAAGACTGAAAGCAGGTGACCGTCACTTGGAAGAGAAAAACAGCAACTCTATTCAAAGCGCAGTTATCGACAAAGCATTTAATTATATTTTTGACAATATTGATGAGGATATTACCGTAGACGATGTGGCAAGGCATTGCTGCTATTCGAAATATCATCTTATGCGAATGTTTAAAGAGTATGCCGATGAAGCCTTGTACCAGTTTATTATGCGGGTCCGTATTGAAAGAAGCGCTTGGAGACTCAAAGTTGAGAAGAATAAAAGCATTACGGAAATCGGTGTTGACTATGGCTATTCCTCCTCTAATTTCGCGACGGCATTTAAGAAGCATCTTAATGTGTCGCCGGCGGATTTCAGAAAGATAAGCGAGCAAATGGTTGAACAGAGTTCTTTTTCACATGGGATATCAATTGATGAGTTGGAAAAGTCGGAAAACCTGATCACCGTTGAGCGGCTTAACAGCTTTTTGGTTGTGTATGAGCGCAAGAAAGGCAATTATCATAATATGCCGGAAGAGTGGAGTAAGTTTATAAAAAAGTATGAACGCCTTTCTTCTGAAGATACGATTTATATCGAATCCACAATCGATGATCCGTCAATCACGGATGAAAACAAATGTATGTACGAGCTGTGCCAGACAATTTCTCCGGATCACCCGGCGCTGAAAGAGAACACCGGAATTTTTACACGTGTTTTTGATGGCGGCAAGTACGCGGTTTACCACTTTAAGGGATTTCCGCAGTTTCTGTTTATGGTTTATCAGGAGGTGTTCTGTCGGTGGCTTTCAAAGACGGGAAATCAGCTTGATGATAGACCGATATTTGATATATACCGATGTGTTAGAGAGGACGGATATATGGAAATCGATATTTGTTTTCCGCTTAAATGATCAAATGTATTATCAATAAAAAATGAGGCAATCAAATCAGAAAATTAAAAACATTAAGTAATAAGACGGAATATATGGAGAAAAAGAAATGAAAATTGAGCCGGTTAAAATTGAAGATGCAGAAGAACTTCTTTCTATATATGCGCCGTATGTCCGTGATACGGCAATATCATTTGAATACGATGTCCCGCCTTTGTCCGAATTTCGGGATAGAATACGTAATATTTCATCGGACTTGCCATACATAAAAGCGGTAGAGTCAGGCGAAATTCTCGGATATGCTTATGCAAGTAAATTCAAAAACAGGAAAGCCTATGATTGGTCAGTGGAAGTGACTGTTTATGTTAGAAAAGATTCCAGAAAATCGGGCGTTGGTAAAATGCTTTATAATGCGTTGGAAGATTCGCTGAAACGCATCGGCGTTTTAAATATGAACGCATGCATAGCGCTTCCGAAAGAGGAGGATGAACATTTGAGCAACGACAGCTACTGTTTTCATAAAAAAATGGGATTTAAGCTTGTCGGGACATTTCACGACAGCGGATACAAGTTTGATACATGGTATGACATGATTTGGATGGAAAAAATCATTGGAGAACACCAAAAAAGGATGAAGGTGGCGGAGTAAAACCTCACTATTTGAAGTTTTACTCTGCTTGGGGAGGCTTTAATAA
>JAQXSY010000064.1 GCA_029219205.1 Bacillota bacterium
GATATTATGTTATCGTATGAAAACACAACAATTTTTTCTGTCCTCGCATTTATTTTCAATATGTTAAAATCGGGCTGAAAAATTGTATTCGGGAAGCAAACATAGGTATATGAAGTATCAAATTATTATTGACTTTTGACCGTGGGAATGTTATAACTATCTTTGAAAAACTATCTTGAAAGGAACGAACAGCAACATGAGATATGTAAGCGAGCTTATTGATACAACGCTACGCCGAATTGCAGGAAGCTTAACGGTTTCAACTTTCAGCTGCGGCGAATTCTACTATAAAACAAGCGATTACAAAAAAGGTCCGGGCATCCCGGAAATTGACGAAACCTGGGAGAAATGGGTATCTCCGTCGCACCTGACCGGAGAAATGCACGTTTGGGTAAGAGGAAAGATAAAAACTCCGGATTCGATTCCCGACGACACATACCTCGTTCTCGACTGCTCGCGCCCGGCGATTAACCCTCAGACAATCCTGTACCTCAACGGACATATGATGCAGGGCTTCGACGGAAACCATTCAACCGCCTATCTCGAATGCGGCAGAGAATATGACGTAACGCTTTACATTTATTTTGACGGAATAAACAATGACCGCGTCATAATGCCCTGCATGAAAGTTATTTCGGAAAAACTTGAAAAAGCATACTTTGATATGCGGGTAATGTACGACGCCGGAAAATGCTTTGACATTGACTCCGCCGAGAGGAAGCTAATATACCGGTATCTTGAAGCTGCTGTGCTTATGATCGACTGTTCGGGAGCCGGCGGACAAAAATACATTGACTCCGTTGTCGCCGCGGACGAATATCTTGAAGAAGAGTTTTACAAAAAAGAATGCGGAAAAAGCACCGTCACGGTAAGCACGCTCGGTCATTCGCATATAGACGTCGCATGGAGATGGACGCTTGATCAGACGCGCGAAAAAGTTCAGCGCACATTCGGCACCGTTCTTCAGCTAATGAAGAAATATCCTGATTTTCTGTTCATGATGAGTCAGCCCCAGCTTTACGAATTCCTCAAAGAGGAATCTCCCGAGCTTTATGCGGAGCTTAAGGAACGGGTTAATGAAGGCAGATGGGAAGTTGACGGCGCAATGTGGCTTGAGTCGGACTGCAACATTCCTTCCGGAGAAAGCTTTATCCGTCAGCTTATACGCGGTAAAAAATTTATAAAAGACGAATTCGGCGTCGATTCGCGCACGCTCTGGATACCGGACGTGTTCGGATACAGCGCGGCGCTCCCTCAGATTCTCCGCAGCGCCGGCGTGGAAAGATTTGTAACCGGAAAAATCAGCTGGAACGACGTAAATGATATTCCTCACGACACCTTCTACTGGAAGGGAATCGACGGAACGGAAATCTTCACGCATTTTCTAACCACAAAAGACTTCAACATCGGTTCATGGTTCCCGGACAAGACTCACGAATACGTCATGTTCAACGGAATGCTCGACCCGCGCGAGGTCAAGAGCACATACGACGAATACCACGACAAAGAATGGAACAACGAGACTCTGCACACATTCGGTTTCGGCGACGGAGGCGGCGGTCCCACCTACGAAATGCTCGAATACTACAAGCGTCTGTCACGCGGACTTCCCGGAATTCCGAAAACCCAAATGTCAACTCTCGACAGCTTCCTCACCCGGATCAAAGACAATTTCGACAAGAATTCCGAGCTTATGCACGAAACTCCGAAGTGGGACGGAGAGCTGTATCTTGAATATCACCGCGGCACATATACGTCTATTGCCAAGATCAAACGCAATAACCGAAAAGCCGAAGTCGCGCTCCGCTCGGCAGAGCTGCTTTCGTCGCTTTCAAACCGTTTTCTCGGACGCAGCTACGAATATGAAAAGCTCGACGGACTGTGGAAGCTCATCAGCCTGAATCAGTTCCACGATATCATTCCCGGCTCCTCGATAAAGGAAGTATATGATAAATCGGACGAGCATTTTGAAAAAATATTCGGCGAATCGGGAGAAATCATCGACAGTTCGCTCAAAGCGCTTACGGACAACGTAAATTCCGAAGGCGGAATATTTGTTTACAACCCCAACTCCGCCGAAGGCAGAGGCACCGTTGAATACGGCGGAGAAATTTGTACCGTCGAAGGCATTCCTCCTCTCGGATATGCGGTTGTTGATAAGCTTTATTCTGATAACAAAGCGGTTATAACCGAAAAATCGATAGAAAACGAATTCTTCTCAATCAAATTCAACGACAAAGGCTTCATGACCTCGATTTTCGACAAAAAGCATAACAGAGAGATCGTTGAGCCGGGCAAAACCGCAAACGAGCTTGTATTCTTTGAGGATTATCCTTATCACTGGGACGCGTGGGAGCTTTCGCACTATACGCAGCTTAAGCCTCACAAGGTAGAAAATTTTATTTCCGCAGAACCGTACAGAAACGGCGCCGCCGCAGGTCTGACGCTCACATGGAAATTCATGAACACGACAATAAAGCAGAATATTGTCGTATATGACAACATACCGAGAATCGACATAGAAAACGACATCGATATAAAACATATGCATCTGCTGCTGAAAGCGCTGTTCCCTCTGAACATACGCACAACAAAAACCGTAAGCGAGATACAGTACGGCCACGTTGAACGTCCGAATCACATGAACACTTCATGGGACGAGGCAAAATTCGAGACATGCATGCACAAATGGGTAGATATGTCGGACAACGGTTTCGGCGTATCCTTCCTGAACGACTGCAAATACGGATTCTCCGCAAGGGAAAATGTCGTTGCTCTTACGCTGATAAAGAGTCCCGATTCTCCGTACTACGGCGGAGACTGCCGCCGGCATATCTTTACATATTCAATTTACCCGCACAAGCTGAACGCGGCGCTCGGCGGCACGGTTGAGGAAGCATACCGCCTGAACGCTCCTATGATTGCGGCGGATATATCAAAGCACGGCGGAGTACTGCCGGACCGTTTGTCCGCGGTTACGTGCGACTGCGACAATATAACCGTCGAGGTTGTCAAGCAGGCTGAGAACGGCGACGGCACAATCGTACGCTTCTACGATTCGCACAACATGATGTCTTCACCCACTCTGACCTTCGGGTTCCCTGTTAAAGAGGCTTATAAGGTAAACGTCATCGAAGGCGATCCTCAGCCGCTTGAACTCTACGATAATTCTGTCAAGCTCGATGTAAGAGCATTTGAAATTGTAACTCTGCTTTTGAAATAACATTTAAAAGGGGCTGCCGCAAGTGAGTAAAATCACTGCCGGCAGCCCTGGGCATTTTCGGTTTTAAAAATAAAGTCTCCTTCGGTACGGCAAAGGAAATAAACCGGCGCGTTTGTCTTTTTCGCGGTCAAAACGCAGCCGGGCCTTTTTATGTTTTTTCTATAAGTATTTCTCTTATCTTATTCAGCACATCATCGCTTATTCCGAGATATTTTCTGAGATAATTCACGGCTTTGCCCTGAATGTTTTCGCCTTCATACTCTTCAAGCCCCGACATTATGCGTTTCCATCCTTTTCCCCTGCTCGTGCGAACGCCATGAGGAGAAAGAGAGGTAAATTCATAATCGCATATCATATCTTCCTTGTCCATTCCAATAATTGAACCTATCAGAAATGCAAAAGTGCCTGTTCTGTCGGCCCCCGCCCAGCAATGAAAGTATATGGGATATGCCGTTTCGTCCGCCAGCAGCAAAAAAAATCGGACCTGAGATTCTTTCAGCTCTTCTTTTTCAAAAATCTCACCGTATTCTCCCGCCGTTATTCCAATCCGCCTGAACCCTGCGTTCTTTGTGAGTTCCCATGTGAGCTGTCTCTCCTGTTCGGCCTCGCATCTGAAATCGACATCGGTTTTTATTCCCAGTAATTTCAGTTCCTCAACGCCTTCGGGAGTAATCTCTCTCGATTTGTCCGCAAGGTCCTCAAAGCAGCCGCCCCTGTACAGAAGTCCCTGCCGCACACGTCCTCCGTCAACCTTGTAGCCGCCTATGTCGCGGACGTTTACAACGCCGTTGACAAACAGCGTTCTGGGAGTTGTGAGTTCCGTATTAAATGAATAAACAAGCGAAACATCATCTCCGCATTTTACCTGCCAGTAATACTTTACTCCCGTTTCAAGATTGTAAAAATCAATCTCATTTCCCTTTACAAGCCGATTTTTCGCATCGCTCATGTCGGGATTCTTTGATACGGAGACAGTGAAAAAAGACCTGTTTGCGTCATCGCTCCACGACATTTTTACCGGAAGCGGACGTGAATAATCAATGTCTTCAAGCAGAATGTCATAGCGTTCCTGCTGCTTTGCCCAGGGCGTTGAATCTCCCCTGTCATAGCAGTTGCGGGCGCCGCCCGCTTCAACAAACTTCCTTTGCAGCTGAGTCTGCAAACACAAAACTTCACCGTTTTCAGGCGCAATCAGATTAATCATAATTATCTCCCCGAAAATTTTTATAATTTTATCATTCCGCGCCCCGAATGTCAAGCAAAAAACATCCCGTATCTTATAAATCGGCATAAACCGAAACCGGATACGAGATGCGGCATTATTTTATAATTTCAGACTGATACTTATTGCCCGCTCTTTTTGACAAAAAAATTATTCCGAGACTTTATTACTGCAAACATTGCAAAATCAAACCTGCTTTACGGATATTTTTTAAAAATGATTACTAGGCAAAAGCAAGCAGCCGGGAACCGATTTTGAGTCGCCCGGCTGATTTTTTCTCGGTCAGAACGCGTCAAGCACCTTTTTATATGAACAGACAAAGCAGTGTCAGAGAAACAAGAAAAAACAGATTCAGTCCGGTGAAAACAAGCATATACTTCCCTGTTTTTCCGCGGTTGTTTTTCTGGTATTCGCGGAAAGTAATCAGACTGGCAAGCGACGCAATAAGAGTTCCTGTACCGCCTATATTGACGCCGCGAAGCAAATCTGCGTAATTGTCTGTAAACTGCGAAAGAAGAATTGCGGACGGAACGTTGCTTATGCACTGGCAGGACAGTATCGAAAACAGCAGAGTATTCTTTTCGAGCAGCGACGAAAACAGCGCGCGTACACCGGGTATCCGCGCCATGTTTCCCGAAAAGACAAAGAATGCGGCAAACGTCAGCAGCAGAGGATAATCCACCTGCTTCAGCGCGTTCCTGTCGAGGAAAAACAGCGCAACGGTTATTATAACAAGTCCCGCCGCATACGGAATTAAGCGAAAGACCATAACAACCGACAGCATGAAAAGCGCAAGATAGATATTTCGTCTGGTTTTGCTTTTTATCCGCTCCGGATTTCCGTCAAGCAATACCGGTTTCGTCGGTATGAACATACAGCACACGGTCATAATTGTCACGGCAGCCGCGAACGGAAGCAGCATAATTTTCATAAATTCGAGAGTGGGAATATTGAAAAACGAATAAAGATAAAGATTCTGCGGATTTCCGAACGGAGTCAGCATCCCACCCAAATTTGCCGAAATATTCTGCATAACAAATAAAAACGCCATATACCTGCGGTTTCCGGTACGTTCAACAACATAATAGCCGAGCGGCAGAAACGTAAGCAGCGCCATGTCGTTCGCTATGAACATTGACCCGATAAAGGTTATGTACAAAAGTGCAAGAAAGCTGCTGCGCAATGTTGAAAATTTTTTGATTATACCGTCCGCCAGCACGGAAAAAAAGTTCACGGACCGCAGCGCGCATACAACGGCAAGAGTTGAAAAAAGGCAGGTAAGTGTTTTAAAATCAAAATAGCCGAGATATTCCGCATCCGGAGGAACTATCAATGAAGTTATTACCGCGGCGGAAAGCGCTGCCGTAAAAACAACGTTTGATTTAAAAAAATTCAAGACAGCAAAAACAGCGGCGTTATGCTCTTTTCCGGTCATACCCCTGTGTCTGCCTGCATTTGATCCGATCATATAAAAAACACGGCGCGTATATCATAAATACGCGGCTCCCCTCTGATTTAACCGCAATATATGATATACCCGCCGTTTTAAAAAGTCAATGTGCTTTTTTTACAACTGTTCAAAACCGATGCGCACGTTTTTTGGCTTTGTCTGAGACAATGCGGCATATAAAAATCCGCCGCGCTTTTATTTGTCATCGTACTTTATCGTACTGATAAACGACTTCAGCCGCTGGCTTTTCGGAGCGCCGAAAATTTCCGAAGGCGTGCCCTCTTCGGCAATTATGCCTTCGTCCATGAATACGACTCTGTTTGATACGTTGCGCGCAAAGCTCATTTCGTGCGTAACTATCACCATAGTCATTTTATTTTCAGCCAGATCAAGCATAACCCGAAGCACCTCTCCGGTAAGCTCGGGATCGAGCGCGCTCGTCGGTTCGTCAAAAAGCAGTATGTCAGGCTGCATCATGAGCGCGCGGGCAATGGCAACCCTCTGTTTCTGACCGCCCGAAAGAGAGCTCGGCATTGCGTCAAGCTTGTCGGACAGACCGACTTTTTCAAGAAGCTCCTTACAGCGACCAAGCGCTTCGTCCTGCTTCATGTGCAGTACCTTTTCCGGAGATAGCATCATATTTTTGCGCACCGACAAATGCGGGTACAGATTGAAATGCTGAAACACCATACCGGTTCGCCTAAGAATACGCCGCTGATCCCGCTCCGGCACATATCTTCCTTCAGTTACAAGCGGAGCACCGTCAACCTCAATGCTGCCCTCGTCAACAGTTTCAAGTCCGACAAGGCAGCGAAGAAAAGTTGATTTTCCGGAGCCGGACGACCCTATGATCGAAATTACTTCGCCCCGGCGCACTTCCATATCGATGCCTCTCAGCACCGGGTTATTGTCGAACGCTTTCTTAATGTTTTTCGCACTGATAATTATATCGCTCATTTTTACTTTTTCCGATCAGAACCCAAACTTTTTCTCTAAATAATTAAACAGCTTTGTCAGAGAGAAGGTCATTGCAAGATACACAACCGCAACCACAGCAAATGCGGTTATGTCGCCGGTTGTAGAAACACGGCTGCTCGTCAGATGCATTATGTCAATAACGCCTATCGATGTTGCCAGCGCCGTATCCTTGACCAAAGTAATGGTTTCGTTTGCAACAGACGGCAAAACAATCTTGAACATCTGCGGAATAACGACATAGAACAGAGTCTGAACTTTTGAAAGTCCAAGCGCCTTTGCCGCCTCGTTTTGTCCCTTGTCAACCGCAAGCACGCCTCCGCGGAATATTTCGCAGAAATATGCCGCATAATTCAGTACAAACGTCAGCCAAGCCGCCGTAAACCTCGGCAAAACAAGGTATTTTCCGATTCCCGGGATAAACGGAAGACCGAAATAAAAGAAGAACAGCTGAAGCATAAGCGGCGTGCCGCGCATTATAAAAACATAGCCCTTGACAATACTTGCCGGTATTGCTTCGCCAAAGCGTCGCAAACGCTGACCTTTACGCTTCTTTGTCTGTACGGCTGTTTGCGTACCGCCGTTTGTCTCTATAAGCGACAGTACAAAACCCAGCGGAATTGAAAGCAGTATCGTTATGAAAAACAGTCCGAGTGTATATTTCAACCCCGGCATAATAAATTTAATCGTATTTGTAAAAAATCCCATAAGTTTTTTACGTACAAAAACAGAATCGGGGGAAAAACAGATCCCCGATTCTGTTTTCGCATTCTTTAATTTTATTTCGATGTTGTAATTATGTATTCGAGCAGTGTCTTGTCGCCTACGACTGCGTCTATACGTCCGGTTTTCAGATCGTTATATGCAGCAAGGTAATTATCATACTCGTTTATTGTGATCTTTGAAGCCAAATCATCGGCCTGAAGGACTTCAAGTCCGGCGCTTCCGGACTGAGTTGCAACCTTCTTGCCCTCAAGATCGGCTTTAGCTTTGATTGACGAGTCTTCCGCGACAAGAATTACCTGAGCGTTTGTCATATACGGCTTCGAAAGCGTATATGTCTCTACGCGATCGTCGTTGACAGACAAACCGTTCCAAATACAGTCTATATTCTTTGATTCAAGCTCCATATCTTTAGCCTTCCAGGATATAGGCTGAAGCACAAGCTCAACTCCGAGTCTATTGCAGACCTCGCGGGCAAGGTCAATGTCGATACCGACAATTTCGCCGGAATCGTCGCGGAATCCCATGGGAGGATATGCGTCGTCAAGACCGAGCACAAGAGTTCCTTTGTTTTTAATGTAACTAAGCGAATCGTCGTCGGCTTCCTCTTTCATTTCGGAAGCATAATCGTTTCCTTTGAGCAGAACGTCGGATCCGAACCATTTTGTGGATATCTCCGCGCCCTTTCCGTCGGAATACATTGCGTCAAGCGCTTCCTGAACCGCTTTGCAGAGCGCGTAATCGCCCTTGCGGAAGGCTATCGCATATTGCTCGTCGCCGAAATTCTCACTGAGTATAACATATTTTTTGTCGCTCTTCGCACATCCGCAGAGCACCGCGCCGCAAACGATCAGCGCAATCATAAGACTGATTATTCTTTTCATTTGAATTCTCCTTAATGCAAGCATATTTAGTATGTCGGTATTTTATCACATTAAATTGATAAAGTCAATAGGTAATCGGAATTTTATAAATAACAAAAACGTAATTCCCGCTCGCAGAGACGCGTTTGCGGTTGACAAACAAAGTTTCGTATGCTATAATTATTTGCAGTTTAAATAAGCGGGTATGGCGAAATTGGCATACGCATAAGATTTAGGATCTTACGTCGCAGGACATGCAGGTTCGACCCCTGTTACCCGCACCAAAAATCCCGAATGCATCAGCGTTCGGGATTTTTACTTCACTTGTTAAACTCAATAAATAATGTTATAATGTAACAAAGGAGGGATGCTATGAGAACAGCACAATACGGGGATTGGAAAATTGCTGTTGATATTGAGAAAACGAGACAGTATTATTCCAATTATAAAAAGAACGACAATCAGGTAAACAGAAATTTTACGGAATACTGTAAAACATTATGCGCAGAAGAAAGAGAGTTTTTTGATTCTTTCGCAATTACACCTGAATGTTGTGAAATCGAACATATTGGAGTAAGTAAAAAAGGAGATTGTCCTTGCGGCGGATATTATTTTGTTTGCGGAACATATTTGGAGTATCCTCCCGAAAATCTGACAACAATTGAAGAGTTAGAAAAAAACGATTTTATAGATGACCGCCCCGATCCGCGAATTACAATAGGATTATTTCAATTCGACTTTCAGTGTGACCAATATGAAATTAAAGATATACCTGAAAATATGCCTGATGGATTCATTTGTATTCGGTTTTGGTGTGAGGAAATGAAATGGTTACTGGATGAAAAACCGGAAGAAATGATGTATGA
>JAQXSY010000065.1 GCA_029219205.1 Bacillota bacterium
AACGCTTTGACTCAAAGACCCTCGGCCCGTCAGAATACGCAGGGCGAGTCCGTTCGGCGTGTCGGCGGCTCGGACGACGCTTTGACTCAAAGACCTGCGGCCCGTCGGAATACGCAGAGCGAGTCTGTTCGGCGTGTCGGCGGCTCGGACGACGCTTTGACTCAAAGACCTTCGGCACGTCAGAGCACGCAGGGCGGCACAGTTCGTCCGAGACCTGTACAAAATCAGAATACGCAGGGCGATTCTGTTCGTCCGAGACCTGTACAAAATCAGAACACGCAGGGCGGCACGGTTCGTCCGAGACCTGTACAAAACCAGAGTGCGCAGGGCGGCACAGTTCGTCCGAGACCTGTACAAAACCAGAACACGCAGGGCGATTCTGTTCGTCCGAGACCTGCGCGCCGTCCGAACACGCACAGAGACGAATAACCGCACTGATTATTTACAAAATATTGTTTAAATCAACAACAATTATCGCTATAATATTATCTGAAGAAAAAGAACGCAAAGCCGGTGCATAAATTTCCGGCTTTTGCTTCTTTTGAATATAATTATAATCGGAGTTAATTATGGCAGACAAGCACAATAAAGACGAACAAAAAAGCTGCCGGCTCGGTACCGTCGGAGGACAGGCGGTACTTGAGGGCGTAATGATGAAAAGCAAGCGCGACTGGGCGGTCGCCGTCCGCATGCCCGCCGGAAACATCAGGGTAACCGACGGAAAATGCACAACCGTCCGCGACCGTTTCAAAATTCTGCGCCTTCCCATAGTGCGCGGAGTCGTTAATTTTGCCGAGTCTATGGCGTTCAGTTACAAAACGCTCGGAATTTCCGCCGACGCGCTCGGCATCGACGAAACGGAACCGGAAACAAAATTTGAAAAATGGCTCGACCGTCATCTCGGAAAGCACCTTATGGGCATAATTATGGCGATAAGCGGCGTTCTCGGCGTTGTTTTGGGCTTCGGACTCTTCTTTTTCCTGCCCATCCTTATAACAAAAGGCATTGAAACGCTCGCCGGCGGCAGTATCGGCTGGTTCAAGAACCTGATCGAGGGCGTTATCAAAATTGTTATTTTCATCGCCTACCTCGCGCTTATCTCGCTTATGAAGGACATTCGCCGCACCTTTGAATATCACGGCGCGGAGCACAAATCCATTTTCTGCTACGAGAGCGGCGAGGAGCTGACCGTTGAAAACGTAAAAAAGCAGAGCCGCTTCCATCCGCGCTGCGGCACGAGCTTCCTTTTTGTCATGCTCGCGCTGAGCATTCTGATTTATTCCCTTCCGTTTATAACCTGGGATAACGTTTTCCTGCGTCTGATTACAAAGCTGCTTATGCTGCCGCTTATCGTCGGCGTCGGCTTTGAGTTTATTCGCTTCGCCGGCAGACACAATAATATAATCGTAAGAATTTTGTCCGCGCCGGGGCTCTGGATGCAGCGCATAACCACGCGCGAGCCCTCGGACGACGAGATTGAATGTGCGATTGCCGCGCTGAAGTGCGCCCTGCCCGACGAATTTCCGGAAGCGCTCGCTTCATACTCCGAGCCTGCCGTCTCCGTCGCTTCCGACGAAGCCGCTCCCGAAGACGACAACTCCTCCGCCGGCGCAAAAACCGATTCCCTCTGATACAAACGCTTATCCGCGCTTTGTTCTTACGGAGCGGCGGCACGCTTAACGCCGGTATGCGGTTTTTGTCCGCCCGAAGCGGCCGCATTTTCGCGCCGCAATCATTTTTCAAGGACCGTTTTTTCCTATGTCTGACTTAACCTTAAGCCGCCGCGATGAAGCGCTGCTCCGGGAAAAATTCCCGGACAGTGACGGCTACGAAAAGGCGCTTGCAAGGCTGAAAAATCACGAGCCTCTCGCCTATGTTCTCGGCGAATGGTACTTTTATAACGAAACCTACAAGCTCACGCCCGACTGCCTGATTCCGCGTCCCGACACCGAGCACGTCGTTGACGAGCTTATTCGCCTGCTTCCCGAAAACGGCTTTTTCGCCGACCTCTGCACCGGAAGCGGCTGCATCGCAATCTCAACCCTCGCTTCAAGGCCCGACGCGCGCGCGTTTGCCTGCGATATTTCGTCCGGCGCGCTTAAAACCGCACGCGAAAACGCAGTTTTAAACGGCGTTTTTGACCGAATTGAGTTTGAAACGCTCGACGTATGCGGCGGCGGCCTGAAAAACGGCGTAACGTTTGATATCATCGCCTCAAATCCGCCCTATATCGACAGCGGCGTTATCCCGTCGCTTGAGCCTGAGCTTGCTTTTGAACCCCGCGCCGCTCTCGACGGCGGCCCCGACGGTATGCGCTTCTACCGCGCAATTCTGTCCGGCTTTGCAAAAAATCTCGCTCCCGGAGGCGCGTTTGTACTTGAAATCGGATACGATCAGGCGGAGAAAATGCGCGCGCTCTGCTGCGAGCTTTTCGGCGGCAGTTTTTCGCTCAGAATCGTAAAGGATTACGGCGGACGAGACCGTGTTGCGGTTGTCTGCCCGAATTCTTAAAAATTATTTGTCTGTATTGAAAATACTGTTGAAAAACAGGTAAAAATATGATAGAATCTATATCGAAACAAGAAAAATTAACCGGAGGAGAAAAATATGTATAACAAAAAAACGGTTGAGGATATCGACGTCAAAGGCAAGAGAGTTCTTGTCAGATGCGACTTCAACGTACCCGTCAAAGACGGCGTCATCACCGACGACAAAAGAATTGTCGAGGCGCTTCCTACTATAAAATATCTTATGAATCAAGGCGCCCGCTGTGTGCTCTGCTCTCATTTCGGCAGACCGAAGGGCGAATTCAATCCTAAATATTCGCTTAAACCCGTAGCAGCACGTCTTTCCGAGCTGCTCGGCAGAGAAGTTCCGCTTGCGTCCGACGTTATCGGCGACGACGCAAAGGCAAAGGCAGCCGCGCTTAAGGACGGCGACGTTATGCTTATCGAAAACGTCCGCTTCCACGCAGAAGAGGAAAAGAACGACCCCGAATTTTCAAAACAGCTTGCTTCTCTCGCTGAAATTTACGTAAACGATGCGTTCGGCACGGCTCACCGCGCTCACGCCTCCACAGCCGGCGTTGCAGCCTACCTCCCCGCTGTCTGCGGTTACCTCATTCAGAAGGAAATCACCGTTATGGGCGGCGCACTGACCGATCCCAAGCGTCCGTTCATCGCAATTCTCGGCGGAGCTAAGGTTTCCGACAAAATCGGCGTTATCAACAACCTCATCGAAAAGGTTGATACCCTTATCATCGGCGGCGGTATGGCGTACACCTTCTTCCGCGCTCTCGGCAACGAAACCGGTACGTCGATATGCGAAGAGGACAAGCTTGACCTCGCGCTCGGCATTCTTAAAAAGGCGAAGGAAAAGAAGGTCAACTTCCTGCTTCCGGTTGACAACATAATCGGACGCGAATACAAGGAAGACACAACCTTTATGCGCATTTATTCCGACTCGATTCCGGACGGCTGGATGGGACTTGACATCGGCGAAAAGACTCAGGAGCTTTACTCAAAGTCGATTCAGGGCGCCGGAACCGTCGTTTGGAACGGACCCATGGGCGTTTCCGAATGGGAAAACTTTGCTTCCGGTACAAAGGCCGTCGCAAAGGCGGTTGCGGAAAGCGGAGCAATCTCGATCATCGGCGGCGGCGACTCTGCGGCGGCTGTTGAAGCGCTCGGATATGCAGACAAAATGACTCATATTTCCACCGGCGGCGGCGCATCCCTTGAATTCCTCGAAGGAATTGAGCTTCCCGGAATCGCGTGCCTCATGGACAAGGACGCGTGAGAATCGCATAAGGAACGGCTGATTAAAATGAACAGAGAACTTCGTAAAACTGTAATTGCCGGAAACTGGAAGATGAACCTCACTCCTTCCGGCGCAAGAAAGCTTATAAACGAACTTAAGCCGCTTATCGACGGCGTAACCGGATGCGACATTGTCGTATGCGTTCCGTTTACCGATATCGAAGCCGCGCGCGAGGCGTGCGAAGGCTCCGCTGTCAAGGTCGGCGCGCAGAACGTACACTTTGAGGCAAAGGGCGCGTTCACCGGCGAAATCTCGGCCGAGATGCTTAAGGAATGCGGCGCCGAATATGTCGTTATCGGACACAGCGAACGGCGTCAGTACTTCGGCGAGACCGACCAGGTCGTCAATCTTCGTGCAAAAGCAGCCCTCGCGGCAGGAATCACTCCGATCATCTGCGTCGGCGAGCTGCTTAAAGAGCGCGAGGAAGGCATCACCGAAGAAATTGTTTCCATGCAGACAAAGCTCTGCCTTGCAGGTCTGTCCTGCGAGGATGTTAAACGCGTAATTATCGCATACGAGCCCGTGTGGGCGATAGGCACCGGCAAAACCGCGACCTCCGACCAGGCGGACGAGGTTTGCGGCATAATCCGCAATGTTATCGCCAAGCTCTACGACGGCAAAACCGCAGAGGCGGTCACAATCCAGTACGGCGGTTCAATGAAACCCGGCAACGCAGCCGAGCTGCTCGGTAAATATAATGTTGACGGCGGACTCATCGGCGGCGCATCGCTTGTTGCAGGCGACTTCGCGGCTATCGTTAAAGCGGCCGGACAATAATTACGGTCGGCAGCCCAAAAAGCGCCGGCGGCGTGTTTCATCGCCGGCGGCGCTTTTGTTATAACTTTTGTTATAACTTCTGTTAAAACTCTGTTTTAATTACCGTAAAAACGTATGCCGCCCAGCGCTTTCTTAATATTTTTCCGCCGGGTTTTTGATTTTTACAACGGCACGGGATTTTTTACATATTTGTTCCCTGCGTATTTATGCTTTTTTGGGACAAGGGCGGCTTATTTTTAAGAATTCCCGGTCCGCGTCACTGTTTTATTACTTTATTTCCATCCGGTTTTGCATTGCTTTTCCCGCAGGCGCCGGTATATTTCAGAAAGGAAAGGCTTAGATCATGTCGCTTAAGCTTACAAAAGAACCGCGCATTTCCGACGGCGAGCTTGAATCGCTGCTCAAAAAATCGCTTGAAGGCAAAAACCTCCGGAAGGTGCTTATTCTGCCTCCGGACTACACGAGAATGTATTCCTACGCAGGCAGGATTACCGCAATGTACTACGATATGCTCAAAGACACCTGCGAAGTTGATATTATGCCCGCGCTCGGCACTCACGAGGCTATGCCCGAGGCGGACTGCCGCGCTTTTTTCGGGGACGGCGTTCCGTTTGAGCGGATTATTAAGCATAATTGGCGCACCGACGTCGTAAAATTGGGTGAAATCCCCGCGGATTACGTCAAAGAAATTTCCGAAGGACTTGTTACGGACAAAATCGACGTTGAGGTGAACCGCAGGCTTGTTTCCGGCGAATACGACCTGATTATATCCGTCGGACAGGTCGTCCCGCACGAAGTTGTGGGAATGGCTAATTATTCCAAGAATATTTTTGTCGGCTGCGGCGGCAGCTCCATGATAAACAGCTCGCATATGCTCGGCGCTTTCTACGGCATCGAGCGCATTCTCGGACGCGACCACTCTCCCGTCAGACGCGCGTTTGACTATGCGGAAACGCATTTTATACAGAATATACCTCTTATGTATGTTCTCACCGTAACCACCAACAACGGCGACGACGTTTCGCTTCACGGCGTTTACATCGGACGCGAACGCGCGCTGTTTGAGGAAGCGGTTGCTCTGAGCCAGCAGAAGAACTTCACGCGTACCGGCAGACCGTTAAAAAAATGCGTCGTTTACCTTGACGCGCGCGAATTCAAGAGCACCTGGCTCGGAAACAAGGCGATCTACCGCACCCGCATGGCAATGGCGGACGGCGGAGAACTTCTCGTACTTGCCCCCGGCGTCAGAAAATTCGGCGAGGACGACGCAAACGACCGCCTTATACGCAAATACGGCTATTTCGGCAGGGACAAGGTGCTTGAACTGACCGAAGCAAACGACGATTTAAAGGAAAATCTTTCGGTTGCCGCTCACCTGATACACGGCTCGTCCGACGGCAGATTCGGCATAACCTACGCCGCGGGCGGACTTACTCAGGAGGAAGTTGAGGGCGCGGGCTTCAAATGGATGCCGTACGAAGAGGCGGCGGCGCTCTATCCGCCCGAAAAACAGCTCGAGGGCTGGAACAACGAGGGAACCGACGATGAGTATTACTACATCGGCAGCCCCGCAACCGGTCTTTGGAGCGTATAAACTCCTCCTGCATTGCCTGATCTCAATATTTTTATAAAGAAAGGAGACGGCTCCACCGGATCCTTGCGCAACCGGTCACGACGACTGGATTCGTTTGGATCATTTCCGAATATTTAATTTGTTTTAGGGTAAATTCGCAGTCCCGGTCTTGTCACGCGGCAATAACCGTGCGCGGCGGCCGTTTATGCTCCGGCGCGGATTTGCGTAAAAACAAATTTTATGCGGAAGTTGGACGCCGCTGCGGTGAATTATGAAAAAAATCGGATTTGACATTGGCTCGCGCAATCTCCGCGTCGTTACCGAGGAGGGCATCCTGCGTACGTTTCCCGCGGTTATGGCGGCTGATCCGGTTAACGGCGCTCCGCTTGCATTCGGCTTTGAGGCCGAACAGCTTGCGTCACGCACTCCCGGCTGTGTTAAGCTTGTTTACCCCTTCGAGAGTCTCGGTCTTGACGATTCGCTGAACACCGACAGCGAAACAGTCACGGGCGGCGCCGCTTCAAATTCAGACTTTTCCGGCCCGGTATGCGGCGTAACTCCGGAACTGCTTTCAGACTTTTTACGGTACGCTCTTGACAACGCTTCCGACCGCCGGCTTCACCCGAGGGAAATTGCAATCGCTCTGCCCGGCGATCAGACCGACGAAAAAGAACAGCTTTGTTTTAACGCCTGCACAAAAGCCGGCGCACGCGAGGTCTTTGTCGTTGACACGATGCTTGCCGCCGCGTACGGTGCAAACGCAAACATCGACTCGGATATCGTAATTGTAAACGCCGGCGCGTCTGTGTGCGACATGGGCGTATATTCATACAGTAAGCTTGTTGATTTCAGAAGCGTGCCCGCTGCGGGATCTGCGTTTGACCTGGCAGTACGTAAGCACGTTTTTGATAAATACAGGATATCGGTTACTTCAAAAGAGGCGGAAGCAATTAAGATTGAAATCGGCTCCGTTGAACCGTCTGACAGCGAAAGAGAGTGCCTCGGACTCGGTTTAAAGACGTCTCTGGGACTCCCGCGCAGGTTCCGTCTCCGTTCGGGCGAGCTTCTTGAGACGTTCGAGCCGGTTATCGGTCTGATTTCCGACGGTTTAATTGCATTGCTGAACGATCTGCGCTTTGAGCCGGTAAAAATTATACTGACCGGCGGAAGCGCGATGCTGCCCGGTCTTGCCGAAGCGCTGACCGAAACAACCGGAATCACGTCCGCTCCCGCCTACGAAACCGACTGCGACTGCTGCGTTGCGTGGGGTGTGTCCTCAATGATTGCGGACGGAATGCTTGTGTAAAATTATTTGTTTTATTATTATAAATATTCAGAAAGGTGGCCCCGATAATTATGTACAAAACCGGAATCTGCTACGGACTCGGAAACGGCACAGACAGAATCGACACATTTTTGCGAAGCTACGAAACGATTCTCAAGGCCGGCTTTGACTATGTTGAATCTTCGGTTCCCGCGCTCATCAGTCTCACTCCGTCCGAAGTTGCACGTCTGAACAGTGAAGGAGTGAAAATCGAAGCCGCAAACGGCTTCATTCCCGGCACCTTTTCCCTCTTTGATCCCGCACAGCGGAGCGAAGTGAACGCACACGTCGAACGTGCAGCCGAGCGTGCGGCTGAGCTTGGCATTGAATACGTCGTCTTCGGCAGCGGCGCGTTCAGACGCAGTCCCGACGGCGTATCTCCCGACGACGCCTACAAAATTTTTGTTGAATTTACGCGCCATGCAGGCGACGTTTTCGACAGATACGGCCGCAAAATTGCAATCGAGCCTCTCAGACCGGAGGAAACAAACATTATCAATTCGGTTGCCTCCTGCGCAAAGGCGGTTATCGACATCGCATCCCCGGCGGTTTGGGTTCTCGCCGACTCGTATCATATGCTCAGCATAAATGAGGATTTGTCGGTTCTCAGCAGATGTGAGTCAATGCTTCGTCACATTCACGTCGCAGACGGCGCGGACAGACGCCGTCCGGGCATAAACCGCGACAATTACCTTGTAAAGTTCGGCGACACGATCCGTAAAAGCGGCTACTCCGGCAGAATTTCCGTTGAAGCCGGCGGATTTAACATTGAAAACGAAGGCGCCGACTGCCACAACTTCCTTGTCGAAATCTTCGGCTGATTTTTTGAACATAAAACATTTCAGGGGACGCTTTTTTTCAAAAAAAGCGTCCCCTGTTTAAATTCCGAACCGATATTTGATTATTTTATAACGCGCACGCGTATGATGTCCTCAACCGCGTTTACACGGTCGATCACAGACTGCGGTATCGTACCGGTGATCTCGACTATTGTATAAGCATAATCTCCGCGCGAACGGTTTATCATGTTCTCGATGTTGATTCCCTCGCTTGCAACCGCGGATGAGATGTTTGAAAGAATACCGGTCTTGTTGCGGTGCATAACGCAGATGCGCGCGTCGCCGTCGTGCGGCATCGACGCGTTCGGGAAGTTGACCGAATTTTTGATGTTTCCGTTTTCAAGATATTCGATAAGCTCGCGCGCCGCCATAACCGCGCAGTTGTCCTCGCTCTCGACGGTTGAAGCGCCGAGGTGCGGAATTACCGTGATATTTTCAACTCCGATAATATCGTCGGTTGCAAAATCGGTTACGTAGGACGCGATCTTGCCGCTTTTTACCGCCGCAATGAGGTCTGCGGAGTTTACAAGATCCGCACGCGAAAGATTTATGATACGCACGCCGTCCTTCATCTTCGCAATCGTCTTTTCGCAGATCATGCCCTTTGTTTCAGCCGTTGCGGGCACATGAAGCGTGATATAGTCGCTGTTTGCGTAGATGTCGTCGTAAGCGGCGGCCTTTTTTATGGCTCTTGAAAGGCTCCATGCCGCCTCAACGGTGATGTACGGGTCGCATCCGGTAACCGTCATGCCGAGGCTGTTCGCGGTGTTCGCAACCATTCCTCCGATTGCTCCCAGACCGATAACTCCGAGCGACTTTCCTGCAAGCTCGCAGCCGGCGTATTTTGATTTTCCCTTCTCAATCAGCGCGGCAATTCCGGTCTCGCCCTTCAGCGATTTTACCCATTCAATTCCGCCCACGATATTTCTTGAAGCCAGCAGCAGCGCGGCAATCGCCAGCTCCTTGACTCCGTTTGCGTTTGCGCCCGGCGTATTGAACACAACGACGCCGCTCTCGGCGCATTTGTCAATCGGAATATTGTTGACTCCGGCGCCTGCGCGCGCAATCGCAAGCAGCTCGGGATTGAGCTCCGCCGAATGCATATCCGCGGAACGGACCATAACGGCGTCGGGCGCTTCGATATTTTCTCCTACGTTATAGCGTTCGGTATCGAAATTGTCCGTGCCCACCTTTGCGATTTTATTTAAAAGCTTTATATTAAACATTATTACAAATCTCCCTTTTTCGTCCCATAGGTCATGCCTTGGGGTTATCCGCGGCAAACTGCTTCATAAATTCAACCAGCTTGACCACGCCTTCTTCGGGCATTGCGTTGTAAATCGACGCTCTCATTCCGCCGACCGAACGGTGTCCCTTGATATTCTTGAAGCCTGCGGCTCCGGCTTCCTTTGCAAATTTTTTGTCCAGCTCCTCAACGCCGGTTACAAAGGTTACGTTCATCATGGAACGCGCTTCCTTTTCGGCAGGCGCCTTGTAATAGTCGGTTGAATCAAGATAGTCGTACAGATATGCCGCCTTGCGGGCGTTGATCTTCGCGCGCTCCTCAAGTCCTCCCGTCTCAAGCAGCCATTCGAAAACCAGCTTTGCAATGTAGATCGGGTAGCAGGGCGGCGTGTTGTACATGGAGTCGTTGTCCGCCATGGTTTTGTAGTCGAGCATCGTCGGCGTTTCGGGACGGCTGTGTCCGAGCAGGTCTTCGCGTACTATTACGATGGTAAGTCCTGCGGGCGCGACGTTCTTCTGCGCTCCGGCGTATATAAGTCCGAATTTTGTTACGTCAACCGGCTCCGAAAGAATGCAGGACGACATGTCGGCAACCAGCGGTATGTCTCCCGTGTCGGGAATGTAATTCCACTTTGTTCCGTATATGGTATTGTTGAAGCAGATATGAACATAATCCGCGTCGGGACGGAAGTCCTCTTTTGTCAGAGTCGGAATGTATGTGTTGTTTCTGTCCTCGCTTGACGCGACAAGACGCGCGTCGCCGTACTTCTGCGCTTCCTTATACGCCTTTTTCGAGAACTGTCCGGACACAACGTAGTCCGCCTTGCCGGTGACCATAAGGTTAAGCGGGACGGCGGCAAACTGCGTCGAAGCGCCTCCCTGAAGGAACAGAACCTTGTAGTTGTCCGGTATGTTCATGAGCTTTCTTAAAAGTGACTGCGCGTCCGATATTATAGCCTCGTAATCCGGGGATCTGTGGCTCATTTCCATAACCGACATTCCGCTGTCGCCGTAGCAGACAAGTTCCGACGCAGCCTTTTCAAGGACAGAAAGCGGAAGCATCGAGGGTCCCGCGGAAAAATTGTATACTCTGTTCATAATCTAACCCTAAAGCCTTTCCGGTGTGTGAACCTTATAAATAATTAAAATATTACTACATATATATATTATATATTCGTTCCGGAATTTCGTCAAGACCTTAACATCCACAATTTATGAATTTTTTCAGCCTTTTCCGTCATAAATAACATACAACCCCTGCCGGACCGGCGCAAATATTGAAGCTGTGCCGGCGCTTTCCTGCAAAAACATAAAATTTCCCGCCGCTATTGTTTTTTTGTCCGGAATATGATAGAATACAAGATGGGAGGATGTTGTCATGATGGAAATTAAAAAAATTGCCGTCGGCTGCGACCACGGCGCGTACGAACTTAAAAATTTACTTATTGAACATCTGAAATCAAACGGCTACGAATGCGAGGACTGCGGAACATACAGCCCGGACTCGGTACACTACCCGATTTACGCGCACAAGGTCTGCCGCCTGGTTCAGTGCGGGACCTGCGACGTCGGCATACTGCTTTGCGGGACCGGCATCGGAATGTCCATGGCGGCGAACAAACACCGCGGAATCCGTGCGGCGCTCTGTGCGGACACCTACTCCGCGCGCTACACAAGAATGCACAACGACGCAAACGTTTTGTGCCTCGGCGCAATGACAACCGGACGCGGACTGGCGTTTGACATTGCCGACGCGTTTCTGAACAACGAATTTGAGGGCGGCAGACATGCGGTACGCATAGCGATGTTCCGCGATTTTGAAAACGACTGCGGGAAGGAAAACTGACCGATGCGCGACTTCCCGAAGATCAGACACATTCTGAGCTATACTCGCCGCGCGGTCGATGACTACAATATGATTTCCGACGGCGACCGGATCGCGGTCGGGCTGTCGGGCGGCAAGGACTCGGCGACTCTGCTCGCCGCGCTTGCGTCGCTGCGCAGGTTTTATCCGAATCGGTTCGAGCTGTACGGCGTAACGATATCCATGGGCTTTCCCGACGTCGATTACAAGCCGCTTGAGGACTTCTGCGAGTCGCTTGAAGTTCCGTTTACTCTGAAAGAGACGCAGCTTGCGCACGTTATTTTCGACGTCCGAAAGGAAAACAATCCCTGTTCGCTCTGCGCGAAGATGCGCCGCGGCATACTGCACGACGCCGCAAAGGAGCTGGGCTGCAATAAGGTCGCGCTCGGACACCATTTCGACGATACGGTTGAGACGTTTATGCTGAATCTGTTCCACGAGGGGCGCATCGGCGCGTTTCTTCCGGTCACGTATATGTCGCGCAAGGATATTACGGTAATTCGTCCTCTTATATACGTGCCCGAAAAGGAGATACGCTATTTTACGTCGAAAAACGACGTGCCGGTTATAAAAAATCCCTGTCCGGCGGACGGCGAAACCGAACGCGAAAGCGTAAAGCAGCTGCTCCGCGAGCTTGAAAAGGAGCACAAGGGACTTAAGCACCGTATTTTCGGCGCGCTTGAAAAATCCGGTGCGTTTGTCCAGACCGAGCCTTACGACAACTGAACGCACAGGGAAAATCAAACGCAAAATTTTTCGTATTTTTCCGGCGCCGTACGTTCCGCTTTGCGGACACGCATAAAAACGGTTCTTCTGCGTAAAATAAAAGTAAACGTAAAGTAACGGAAGGCGCGCGCCTTCCGGCTGTTGCGGTTTAATTTTTTACGGAGGACCTTGTTGTTATGAACGATCATACCGCAGACGGCAGCGGAGCTTACCGTGAAGTTGTCAGACGCTTCTGCCCTTACGTCGGCGAAAATGTAGTCATGCTTATGAGCAGCAGCGGCGACGAAAAAGTTTTTGAGTGCGTAAACCGGGACGCCTGCGATTACAGCGGCGGCAAAACCTGCAAAAAGGAAAAATAAACGGCGGCGGTTCTTTTTTGGGACGCCGCTTCGTAAAACCGCCCGGGGACTTTTTAATTAAAAAATTTCCCCGGGCTCCGAAAAAACTCCGTACCGTAACGTAAGTCGGTTTTTTTGCCCGGCGGTTTGACTTATAACCGCATTTATATAAAAATTATCCGCAAAAAAGCTTTCGGTCGGATTTTTAACTGTATCAAGGCTTTTGACGGAGCGCGGCGGACACTTTTTTAAGTCAAGCCGGCCGACGTTTCATCAAAACTTATTATATCCAATTTAAAAGGACAAAAACAGAATCCGGAAAGGAACACTAAAATGAAAAAACTTACAATGTTTTACAACTCTCCGGCAAGCGAATGGATTCAGGCGATTCCGCTCGGATGCGGTAAGCTCGGAGCCATGGTCTTTGGCGGAACGAGACGCGAGAGACTCCAGATGAACGAGGACAGCGTCTGGTGCACCGGTTTTGTCGACCGTGTCAACCCGGCGGCGCGCGCGGCGCTTCCGGAAGTACGCCGTCTTATCCGCGAAGGCAAGCCTGCGGAGGCGTTTAAGCTCGTCGAAAGACATCTCTATCCGGTGCCCGAGAGCCAGGGACATTATTCCCTTCTCGGCAACATCGAGCTGTACATACTGAACGCAGGAGACGACGTCACCGATTACGTACGTACGCTTGACCTCGAAACCGCCGTTTCAACGGTTTCGTACAAATCCAACGGCATAAGCTTTGAGCGCGAGATGTTCGCGTCCTTCCCGCAGAACGTAATCGTTATGCGTCTGAAATCGGACAAGCCCGTGGACTACCGTCTGCTTATGTCGCGCGACCACAACTTCGAAAAATATTATTCCGGTCCCGACTACATCGCGTTCACCGCGTCCGAGGGCAACCACGGCACGGAGTTTTCCGCAATGCTCCGCGCAAAATCCGACGGAAAGATCATCGACGCGGGCAACTACATGGATATCGAAGGCTCAAAGGAAACCGTTGTCGTATTCTCCGCGGCGACCGACTTCCGTGAGAAGTACCATATGGCGTATGCAAACGAGCACACCGACCGTGCGATTCGCATGGGCTGGGATGCGCTGCTGAAAGAGCACATCGCCGACTACCGCAGCATATTCGGCAGAATGTCGCTTGACATAACCGGCGACGCCGACAACGACACGGCAACCGACAAGCGGATTAATAACGCAAAATCCGGCGCGCCGCTTGACAAAATACTTACGGAGCAGTATTTTGCGTTTGTGCGCTACCTTATGATAGCATCCAGCCGTCCCGGTTCCAACGCAACCACGCTTCAGGGAATCTGGAACGACAGCTTCATGCCGCCGTGGGGCAGCCGCTACACAATAAACATCAACACCGAAATGAACTACTGGCCGGCTGAAACCTGCAACCTTGAAGAATGTCACGAGCCTCTCTTTGCGCTGACCGAGAGAATGGTTGAAAAGGGCAAGGACGTTGCGCGCGAGATGTACGGCTGCCGCGGCTTTGTCGCGCATCACAACACCGGTATGGAGGGCGACGCCGCTCCGCAGGACGACTGCAGCTCGTCAACCCAGTGGCCGCTCGGAGGCGCGTGGTTTGCAACGCATATGTGGGAGCACTACCTCTTCAACCCCGACGACAAGGAGTTCCTCAAGCGTGCGTATGCGGTTATACGCGAAGCGGCAATCTTCTTCTGCGACTTTTTGACCGAGGGCAAGGAAGGCTGGCTGGTCGATTCTCCGTCGCTTTCGCCCGAGAACGTATACGAAACCGAGGACGGTCAGCGTACCGCGATCTGCGAAGGTCCGGCTATGGATATGCAGATCATAAGAGATATTTTTGACGAAGCAATCAAGGGCGCCGAGCTGCTCGGAGTTGACGAAGAGCTTGTTCAGACGATCAAGTCCAAGCAGGCAAGACTCGCTCCGCACAAAATCGGCAGCTACGGACAGATTCTTGAATGGCAGGAAGAATTCAAGGAGACCGAGGCGGGCCACCGTCATCTTTCTCCGCTTTACGGACTCTATCCGTCCTGGCAGTTCTCAACGGAGCATCCGGAGCTTCACGCCGCGGCGCGCAAGCTGCTTGAGCACCGTCTTGACAACGGAGGAGGACACACCGGCTGGAGCCGCGCATGGATAATCAACCTCTGGGCGCGTCTGCGCGACGGCGAAAAGGTTGAGGAGAACATAAAGGAGCTGTTCAGACTTTCAACCGCAGTCAATCTGTTTGATATGCATCCGCCGTTCCAGATCGACGGAAACTTCGGCGCGCTTGCCGGCATAACCGAAGCGCTCGTACAGAGCCACGATGGTACAATTACGCTTCTGCCCGCGCTTCCCGTTTCCTGGAAGGACGGCTCAATCAAGGGCGTACGCGTCAGAGGCGGCGGCGAAGTCGATCTCGACTGGAAGGACGGAAAGGTTTCGCGTTTTGCAATCCGTACCGCCCACAGCTTTAAGGTTGAAGCAAACGGAAGAACCTTTGACGTAAGCGGTGACGCTGTAATCGAGTTCTGACTCGGAGCACACATGATGAATAACAATATTTTTAAAATTTTGGAAGATCCGTCGGTGTACGGGCTGTCGCCGGCGGTATCCGGAGACAGCGGCGCGGCTATGAGACGCGCTCCGGAAGGGGATATGATCGTCGTTACGGGAAGTCTTGCGGCCGAATTTGAGTGCCGCCGTCCGGTTACGCTCTGCGGCATGGAGTTTGAGGAAGCTCCGCTCACCGCTCAGAACGCGGCTGCGCTCAGACGCGCGTTTCCGTACTGTGCGCCGTCAAAAATGCTCAAAAACGCAAAAACCGTCGGTCTCGGCGACCGTCTCGGGCTTGCGTCCGACGGGCACATCGCGCTGCTTCGCAAGCATGAGGACGTGTATCCGGTACTCGCCCAGCAGTCCATGCGCGAGCTTTCTCTGACCTCGCGTACCTACGCGGACGTGCTTAACGCCGCAACCTTCGCGGTTTTCCGTCAGGGCTTCCGCCGCGCGTGGGGATTTGACGGAGATCATCTCAAAAACAAACGCGACATAATCGACGCGCTCAACACCGGCTGTACGATGATAACGCTCGACTGCGGCGAACATATCCGCGGCCAATATGCAAAAGTGTCGGATGAAGAAGCGCTCGCCGAGGCAAAACGGCTTTGCGCGCTCTCGGACGACACGGTAAACGCGCTTTCCGGCGTTGTCTTTGACGTTGAGGGCGAAAAGATCTCTTATACCGAGGCGGATCTTGCAAGATTTGCGCTTGTTTACGGAGATATGCTGGATTTTGCAACAGATATTTGGCAGAGCATTATCGCTTTGCGTAATACCGCGGATTTTGAAGTTTCCATCGACGAAATCGAAAACCCGACCTCTCCGGCAGAGCATTTCTTCATAGCAAGCGAGCTGATACGCCGCGGCGTACGTCCGGCAACCGTTGCGCCCAGATTCTGCGGCGAATTCCAGAAGGGCATTGACTTTATCGGCGACCCGGCGCAGTTTGAGCGCGAAATGAAGGTGCACGCCGCAATCGCCCGCCGGTTTGGATACAAGATCAGCGTTCATTCCGGCTCGGACAAATTCTCGGTTTTCCCCGCGATCGCAAGACAGACGCACGGCGTGTTCCACGTAAAAACCGCCGGCACAAACTATCTTGAAGCAATGCGTATAATTTCGGCTCACGCGCCGGATTTGTATCGCGAACTGCATAATTATGCGTTGGCTCACTTTGACGAGGCAACCGTATACTATCACGTAACCACGGATCTCAGCCGTATTCCGGCGCTCGAAACGCTTACCGACGCCGAGCTGCCCTCGCTTTTTGAACAGAACGACGCACGCCAGCTTATCCACATCTGCTACGGCGTACTGCTTTCGGCCAAAAAAGAGGACAATACTCCGCTTTTCCGCGACCGTCTCTATGAATTCTGGCGCGGTCACACGGACGAATACGCAAAAGCTCTCGAACGCCACATCGGCAGACATCTTGAGCTTCTGGGCTGCTGAAATAATCGCACAAAAAAAGAAAACGGGAGCGTTTTTAAAAATCGTTCCCGTTTTTTTATGTAATTATTTATTCTTCAACCGGTACGTTGTAGCACGAAAGCATCGGCATTCCGTTTATGTCGCGGATGAAGAACGACGGCATTTCGCTCAGCCAGTACGCATGGAATCTGGCGTTCTTGCCAAGCGGCCGTGCGGCGGTTAGTTTTACGCCGGTATATTCTTTTGTAGCCCCAACGCATTCCACAAGACCGTTTTCGTCTTCAAAATTCAAGCCCTTACAGCCTATTGCGCGAATACTGAGGTCCGCGTCGAACATGATCAGAGCCTCCGTATCGGACAGACGCACGCATTTTCTTACAGTCGGCGCCTTAAGTCCCGGTTTACCGCAGAATTCCTTCAGCCATGCGTTTGCCATTCGTTCTCCGATAATTACGTTTGCGCCGCTGCCGTTATGAATTCCGTCGGTGCAATACAGATCGTTTGCCGGGACAACGGCGACGTCGTGGATGCGCATAGCCGCCTGACGCTGTGCCTCGCGAACAATACCCCAGCACTTAAGCGACTGCGGATCGTTCATGTTTCCGTCTGCCCAGCGTCCGAGCTGAACCGTAACCATCGGATGATCGCCCAACTTTTCCCGCCACAGCTCAAGCATGCGCTTGAACAACTCGTAATATTGATTGCACTTTTCTGCATTGGCTTCCGAGCAGCCCTGATACCAGATGAATCCTGCAAAATCGCCGCACAAATCAAGCTTCTTTAACATTTCGTTATAGAGGCACGCATTTCCGCTTTCCGGATGCCATTCGTTCATATTGGAACCGCCGCGCGATGCCTGAATCAGCCCGATCGGAACGCCGAGACGGCGGTGGAGCGTGCGTGCGAACGAGAGCGCCGGAGACGTGCAGCCGGTTCCTTCGCTGTTTATGTATATCGAGCCGACGCACGAATTCATCGGATGCGCGGCGACCTTCCAGTTTCCGTCGTTTGCGTAAAGGTGTACGCCAAGCTCAGGCGGATCATAAGCGGTGTCCTGCCCGTATCCCGACATATTGCTCTGTCCGGTTATTACGAACACGTCACCGACGCCGAAATTGCTTACCGTGGCAACACGCGGCGTCCATTCCGGAAAACCGAGCATCGGATCAGCACTTCCGCCAAAGAATACTGCTTCAGCACGGTAAAGCCCTCCTTCGGGTACCGCGAATACCGTGCGCCATGTGGTTCCTTCAATTTCACAGTTCTGCCATCCGCACACCTGCAAATTGTCGTCCTCTCGTCTGATACGCGCAGCTATCGTTACGCCGCCTTCCGGTATTTCTTTCAGCGTGCCTGAAAACTCAACGTACGCAAAGCCTTTTGAATTGCGCTGTACTATCTGATAATCTCTGATCGGTTTCATATCTTTGTTTTCCTTTTTATTAATGATGTTATCACGTATTCAAGCCGACTTCAACCGTTACGATAAATCCCCCGCAGTTGTCGCCCGACAGCGTGTACGGACGGTTTTCGGGCAGCGGTATTATCACGCTTCCGTCCTCCGGAGCGGCAACATAGAAAATTTCGTACAGATTGTCGCTTGTTTCAACCTTCAGATGCTCTCCCTTGTACGGATAGCCCTTTAAAAATTCAAGATATTCTTCAAGACAGAAGTCCTTTTCCTTCATGACCGCCGCGTGCGCTTCGCCTACGTACCTGATGTGGAACGGCTCAAAGTCGTTTCCGGTTATCTCCGCCTTGTTTGTGGGATATCTCAGTATAAAACCGTATTTGTACATGTTGTCGGTGATCCACGCGTATTCGATTTTTTCACTCAACGCATGGTTCTTTCCGCTTTCGTCTATATATCTCAGCTCAAACGACGCTCCGGAATGGTAGTCGCTGTGTCCCGGCGCCGCGCTGTATTTGTCGGCTTTTTCCTGACCGTTTTTCTTTACGTAATTGTTATACAGCTCTTCCTGGCGCTCATAGCTCCGGTAGGCGTTGTATACCATTGTGTTTGCAAGCTTAGTTTCTGCGTAAAACGCGTCCATGAGCTTGTCGAGCTTGCCGATAACGTCCCTGCGCAGCTCAAGCTCCGACGTGCTGAGCACATACGATTTGGATTTGTTGCCGTACAGCTTGATTATTTTCTGTCCGATGCCGTATTCCGGAAATACAAACTCGTGATCGCGGTCGATCAATACAAGATCTCCGTACTTTGAGTCGCTGTAATCGAATTCCTGCGACTTATAGACAATGTCGGACGGCGGCGGCGTTTCAACCGGCTCGGTTGTCTCCTCTGGCTCGGTTGTATCCGGCGATTCGGTAGTTTCGGACGGCTCGGTCGTTTCGGGCAGCGCTGTCGTCTCCTCAGGCGTTGTCTGATTGTCCGCCGGTTTGTTTTTGAAAATTCCGTCAAGTTCAATTATCCCTGTCATCGACAGCACCAAGAACCCGATCGCCGCAACGATGATCAGCAGTAGCACCGTCATTGCGATTATCGGACCAGGATTCGGTCGGCGGCTTTTGAATTTTTTAATCGGCATTCTCGACGGGTACGACTGCCGTTGTTCTTTATTGTTGTTGTTCACAGCTGCTCTCCTTCTCTTTTTCTTTTTTACAATATTTGTATAGTACAAAGCCGGCGGATATAACAATTACTTGCGCGCTTGCCATTTATCCGCCGGTTTTTTTACTTTGATCCGATTATCGCCGTTTTGTTATGACGTTAAATCAGCTGTAATTCGATATTTCGTTTGCAATCTTAAGCAGAGCCTTAACCTCAGCCTGACGCATTGCGACAAAGTCGTTGAACTCCTTCTGCTTGCGCTCGCAATAGGTTTCGGGCGCAGCGTCGGTCTTTTTAAGCTTGAGATCGGGCGTAAACGTCTTTTTGTACATATAATCGAGCGTCATAGCCTCGCTTATCAGCCTGTAAGTGATCTTACCGTCGCGTTCGCATACGAAAATGTTCTTCTTGCCTTCAAGCAGCAGGTCGATTGCTGCCGTTCCGAAACGAGCCGCTTCCAAACGGTCGCGAAGCGAAGGTGTTCCGCCTCTTACGATATGCGCCAGACGCGCAAACTTCGTTTCGATTCCGGTCTGCTCCTGAATCCGCTTTGCAAATCCCTCGGAATAACCGTCAACGCCTTCGGCAACGATAACGATTATGTTTCTCTTGCCTGCCGCACGGCTGGCGCGGATCTTTTCGATTGCGTCTGCCTCGTTATAGTTCAAATCCTCTTTTATAACAACAACGGTTGCGCCGACTGCAATCGCGGTCTCAAGGGCGATGTATCCGGCGTTTCTTCCCATAACCTCGACAACATTGCAGCGCTCATGCGATTCGCAGGTGTCGCGGAGACGGTCAACCGCCTCGATGACAGTGTTCATCGCTGTATCAAAGCCTATACTGTAATCAGTAGACGTAATATCGTTGTCAATTGTTCCCGGAATTCCTATGCACGGGATGCCTTTTTTGCACAAATCGGACGCGCCGCGGAAAGAACCGTCTCCTCCGATTACAACCAGACCGTCAATTCCGAACTTTTTGCAGTTCTTAACCGCCTTGTCTATATACTCTTCCTCCTTGAATTCGGGGAAGCGAGCCGAATAAAGCATTGTGCCGCCTTTGTTGATTATGTTTGAAACATCGCGCGCTTCAAACTTCTGGATGTAGCCTTCGCCCTCGCAAAGTCCCTTATATCCCTCGTAAATTCCATAGGCGTTTATTCCGCAGCTTATCGCATAGCGTGCAACCGCGCGTACCGCCGGGTTCATACCGGGCGAGTCGCCTCCGGAGGTCAGTATTCCGATTCCTTTGATATTCTTTTTCATTTTATTTCTGCTCCTCTTTTGTGGATTGGATTTATATTTTAATCCCTTTTATTTTAGCACATATACGTTAAAATATCAATACGCCAATCTAATTTTTTGATTTTCACAGTATTATTTTGTCTTAAAAAGGCAAAAAGACGCTCTGTCCGAGCGCCTCTTTGCCTCTTTTTTATCGTCCGGTACGAACCGGTCAGTCTTCCTTTTTCTTTTCTTCCTGCTTCGGCTCATAGCCTACGAGAACTATGCGAGCCATCTCGGCAGCATCTCCGCGGCGGGGTCCGAGCTTGTAAACCGCAGTGTAACCGCCGTTTCTTTCGGCGTACTTCGGTGCGATTTCGTCAAAAAGCTTCTTTACAACATCTTCTTTTGTAATGAAAGCAAGCGCCTGACGACGTGAAGCAAGCGTGTTCTTTTTGCCCAATGTTATCATTTTATCGGCGAGCGCTCTGACCTCCTTCGCTCTGCAAAGCGTGGTGTCGATCTTCCCGGTCTCGAGAAGAAGCGTAACCATTCCGCGAAGCATCGCCATACGGTGGTCTGTGGTTCTGCCGAGTTTTCTTGTTCCTGGCATTTTCTGAAATACCTCCTGTCAGTTTTATCCGCTCAGCCGTGGTATTTTCGGTCTGAGCCTGCTCCGAGGGGTCAGCGGAGCTCTGTTTTTTTGAGATTAGTCGTCTTCCTTTTTCAGATCCAAACCAAGCGAATGCAGCTTGTAGATAACTTCTTCAAGCGACTTCTTTCCGAGGTTGCGGACTTTTATCATCTCTTCCTCGGTCTTGTTGGTCAGATCCTCGACCGTGTCTATGCCCGCGCGCTTCAGGCAGTTGAAGCTTCTTACGGACATGTCAAGCTCCTCAATGGTCATCTCAAGAACCTTCTCCTTGATCGTTTCCTCACGCTCGATCATGATCTCCGCGGTTTTCGCCTCGTCCGACAAATCGACGAACAGGCTGAGATGCTCGTTGAGTATCTTGGCGCCGAGCGATATCGCCTCTTTTGCCGATATCGTCCCGTTTGTCTGAACCTCGAGCGTGAGTTTGTCGAGGTCGGTGTTTGAGCCTACGCGCGTGCTTTCGACCGCGTAGCTTACGTTATAAACGGGAGTGTATATCGAATCGGTATATATCACTCCGATCATTGGCTGGCTGTTCTGCTTGTTCTTTTCCTGAGAAACATACCCTCTGCCGCGATTAAAGGTTAGCTCCATGTAGAACCGAGTGTTCTCGCCTACCGTCGCTATGTGGAGGTCGGGATTCAATATCTCTATGTCCGCATCCTGCTTTATGTCGCCCGCGGTTACGTTGAGCGGACCGGTTACGTCGATTGCAACTGTCTTCGGTCCGTCGCAGCGCAGCTTCGCTATAATGCCCTTGACATTGAGAACGATCTCTGTTACGTCTTCTTTAACGCCTGGAATGGTTGAAATCTCATGAAGAACGCCGTCGATCTTGATGCTTGTGACCGCCACGCCCGGAAGCGAGCTGAGCAGAACTCTGCGGAGCGAGTTGCCCAGCGTTGTTCCGAAACCTCTTTCAAGCGGTTCAATTATAAATTTTCCGCACCGACCGTCGTCGCTCAGATTTACCGTTGCTATATTCGGCTTTTCTATTTCAATCATTAATTTTACCCTCCTGTTAAATTTTGATTATGCTGCTGCCTCTTGTACTGCAGTAGCAGCAGTACGTATCGGCTGCTTCCGAAAGGCGCACCGCCGCATAAATACCGCGTCGCGCCGTCCGGCACAGGGGATTTTATTTGGAATAAAGCTCGACGATAAGGTGTTCCTCGAAGGGGAAGTCTATATCTTCCTTCTTGGGAAGAGCGGTGACCTTTGCAATTATATTCTCTTTGTCCATTTCAAGCCACTTCGGAGAGATGCGGGTATCGATCTCATCGATAAGAGTCTTGAACTTTTCGGACGAACGGCTCTCGTCTCTCAGAGTGATAACGTCGCCGACGCGTACAAGTATCGAAGGCACGTTGACTTTCTTTCCGTTGATGCGGAAATGTCCGTGCGTTACGAGCTGACGCGCTTCCTTGCGGCTCTCTGCGAGTCCCATTCTGAATACTACATTGTCCAAACGGCGCTCAAGAAGGCTCAGCAGGTTGTCACCGGTTACGCCCTCCATCTTTTCCGCTTTTATAAAGTAGTTAAGGAACTGATTCTCAAGAACGCCGTAATAACGCTTTGCCTTCTGCTTCTCACGCAGCTGCATTCCGTATTCCTTGACGTTCTTGCGGCCTGCTCCGTGCTGACCCGGTAAAGACGGACGTCTGTCAATGGAGCATTTGCCCGACAGGCAGCGATCGCCTTTCAGAAAAAGCTTTGTGCCTTCTCTGCGGCAGAGTCTGCATACGGATCCTGTATATCTTGCCATTTTCTCTTATCCTCCTAATTAAACTCTTCTGCGCTTGGGCGGTCTGCATCCGTTGTGGGGGATGGGAGTTACGTCCTTGATAAGCTCGATCTGGAGGCCCGTTGTTGCAAGCGCGCGGATCGCGGATTCTCTTCCGGAGCCAGGTCCCTTTACGTATACCTCAACGGTCTTCATGCCGTGATCCATTGCGAGCTTCGCAGCGGTCTCGGCTGCGGTCTGTGCCGCAAACGGTGTGGACTTGCGGGAGCCTTTGAAGCCAAGCTCGCCTGCGGACGCCCAGGAAACTGCGTTTCCGGCTACGTCGGTTATGGTAACTATTGTATTGTTGAAGGTTGCTCTGATGTGCGCGTGACCTTTTTCGATATTCTTGCGTTCACGGCGCTTTCTTATAACCTTTTTTGCCTGTGCTTTTGCCATTTAGTTCAAGTCACCCCTTTTACTTCTTCTTGTTTGCGATGGTCTTTGCGGGTCCCTTGCGGGTTCTCGCGTTGGTTTTTGTACGCTGTCCTCTTACCGGAAGTCCTTTGCGATGACGAATGCCGCGGTAGCAGTTGATCTCGACCATGCGCTTGATGTCCAGCGCTACGTCTCTTCTCAAATCACCTTCAACGTGGTAATTGTTCTCGATCTCCTCACGCAGACGGGCCGTCTCCTCTTCGGTAAGATCCTTGGCGCGGGTATCGGGGTTTATACCGGTCGCCGCAAGTATATTTTTCGCGCTGGTTTTGCCGATTCCGTATATATACGTGAGTGCGATCTCAACGCGCTTCGCATTTGGTATGTCAACACCTGCAATACGTGCCATGAATTTCTTTCATCTCCTTTAATTTAGACTTAACCCTGCTTCTGCTTATGCTTGGGATTTTCGCAGATAACCATAACGGTTCCGTGGCGCTTGATTATCTTGCATTTCTCGCAAATTTTCTTAACGGAAGGTTTAACTTTCATTTTTACACCTTTCCTTCTCTTTTTTCATGTTTTATGGCTGTTCTTTATTTTGCACGCCAGGTTATACGTCCCTTTGTCAGGTCGTATACGGATACCTCCACGGTTACCTTGTCACCCGGCAGTATCCAAATATAGTTCATTCTGAGCTTTCCCGAAATATGGGCTGTTATTATGTGTCCGTTCGGCAGCTTGACCTTAAACTGCGCGTTAGGCAGCGATTCAAGCACTACACCTTCGAACTCGATAACGTCGTCCTTTGGCAGAAAAATCCCTCCCTGTGTTATGTTTGGCGGTTAATTTTTGTCCGCTGCATAAAGCTCTTTTATCAGCGCGGAGGCGCTTTTGTTTGTCAGCGTCCCCGGCTCGACAAGCTTTTTTGCCGCGACCGGTTCAACATGCTTTTTCTTTTTCTTCTTCGGCTTCTCAAGCTTACGGAGCATACCGTCGCTGAGCCATACGTAATCCTCCGACACGGCGGTTACAATGAAATATCTTCCCTTGTCTCGCCCTGCCTTCGATTTTACTGCCGAGCCTTCTATTATATGCTCCTTAAGCCGATCCATATACCTTAGTAAGAATCACAACGCCGTCCTCGGTCAGCGCAACCGTGTGTTCGTAATGCGACGTCATGCTTCTGTCCTTTGTTACGACCGTCCACCCGTTTGACAGCTCCTTTACGTCCCAGCTTCCTGCCGAAACCATCGGCTCAACCGCTATGGTCATTCCGACAGTCAGCCGCGGGCCGCGTCCGGGCGTGCCGTAGTTCGGTACGTCGGGCGATTCGTGAAGATCCCGCCCAACGCCGTGTCCGACATATTTCCGGATGACCGAAAAGCCTCTGCCCTCGCAAAGCTCCTGCACCGCGTGGCCTATGTCACCGATGCGTCCGCCTTCCTTTATCTGCGCAATTCCGGCGGCAAAGCCGTCCTTTGCACAGTCTATGAGCTTCTGCCTGTCCTCCGTAATCGCTCCGACGGGAAACGTGTTTGCGCTGTCCCCGTGAAAGCCCCGGTAGTGCGCGCCGACGTCTATCTTTACGATATCGCCTTCATGCAAAACCCTGTCGGGCGACGGTATGCCGTGAATTACTTCTTCATTGATTGAAATGCATGCGCTTCCGGGAAATCCGCCGTAACCCAGGAACGACGGGGTCGCGCCGCTTTTTTCGATGTGATGTCGGATTATGTCGTCAAGGTGCTTCGTTGTGACGCCTTCCCTGACCGCCTCACCGGCAAGCACGAGCGCTTCGCCCGTTATCCTGCCGGCTTCCTTCATCAGTTTTATCTGTTCCGGATTTTTTAGCGTTATCATAACTTAGGATTTGATACCCTTTTCTATTGCCTCAAGCGTGAGCCTTGTCGTGTCCTCGACCTTTTCCTGGCCGATTACGGTGACAAGCTTGCCGAGCGCTTTGTAGAAATCGATCAGGGGCTCGGTCTGTTCGTGATAGACCTCAAGTCTCTGCTTAACGACTTCCGGATCGTCGTCCCGTCTGACTGTCAGCTCTTCGCCGCAGCTGTCGCAGGTTTTTCCGTCGCGGCTGGGCTTGTACTCAAGGTGGTAGGTTGCGCCGCACTTTTTGCAGGCTCTTCTGCCGCTCATGCGCGCGATTATCTTCTCGTCCGGCACCTCAATGTCAACGACAAGATCCATATTTATTCCCATGTCCTCAAGCGCTTTCGCCTGCGGAACCGTTCTCGGGAATCCGTCGAGTATAAAGCCGTTCTGCGCGTCGGGCTGACTCAGACGCTCCTTTACGATTCCGATTACGACGTCATCCGGCACAAGCTTGCCGCTGTCGGTATAAGCCTTTGCGGCAAGACCCGTTTCGGTTTCGTTTTTGATTGCTTCTCTGATTATCACGCCGGTTGAAATCGTCGGAATTTTGTATTTTTCGCTGACGATTTCCGCCTGTGTGCCCTTTCCGGCGCCCGGCGCTCCCAAAAATATCATCTTCATTGCTTTTCTCACTCAAGGAAGCCCTTGTAATGACGCATTGCCATCTGAGCTTCGATCTCGTTTGCGGTTTCAAGTACGACACCGACAACGATCAGCAGCGACGAGCCGCCGAACGCGATGAACGCAAGCTTTCCGCCGGACGCAAGATTCAGAATCATCGGGAATACCGCAACGATTCCGAGGAATATCGCGCCTATGAGAGTAATGCGGTTGAGAATCTTTGTGATGTAATCAGCAGTGGGCTTTCCGGGACGAATACCCGGGATAAAGCCGCCGTTCTTCTTCAGGTTGTTTGCAACCTCAACAGGGTTGAAGCTGATCGCGATGTAGAAGTATGCAAACGCGATGATCAGTACAAAGTATATTACAATGTACAGAACCGAGGTTGTTGAGAAGAAGTTTACAACTCCTGCCCAGAACGAACCCGCCTTCGGGGTCGGGAACAGCATCGCAATCGTTGCCGGAAGCGATACTATCGACTGAGCGAAGATTATCGGCATAACGCCGGACATATTAAGCTTAATCGGAAGGTTTGAAGACTGGCCGCCGTACATTTTACGTCCGACAACGCGCTTTGCGTACTGAACGGTGAGACGGCGTTCGCTGTTCGTCATCCATACGACAAAGGTTATGATCGCGAGGGCGAGAATAATCTCGATCAGCGCGAAAACAATTCCGAGCCATCCGCTCTTAATCTGTGTGATGACCTCTCCCATCATTGTGAAGCCGGTTGCGACGATGTTTGCGAAAAGGATCAGCGATACGCCGTTTCCGACGCCGTTCTCGTTGATCTTCTCGGCCAGCCACATGATGAGCGCCGTACCTGCCGAATAGCACGCGATGATTACGATTGCCGCAAACACGCCTCTGTTTGTAAGAACGCCGAGATTTCTCATGTACATGTAGTAGCCGTAGGAGGTGATGAGTCCGAGCGCGATTGTTACGTATCTTGTGATCTGCTTAATCTTTTTTCTTCCTTCTTCACCGCTCTTCTGGAGCTTTTCAAGCGCCGGAATAGCGATGGTAAGAAGCTGCATTACGATGGACGATGTGATGTAAGGCGAAACTGAAAGCGCAAACAGTGTTGCCTTGGAGAACGCCTCGCCGGAAAGTATGTTAAGATACTGGAACAGCGAGCCGTCTGTGTTTGCCGACATGATCGTATTGAGCAGCGTCGAGCTTACGTACGGAACGGGAATGACCGCGCCGAAGCGGTAGAGCAGGATGATGAACAATACGAACAGCATTTTGCGGCGAAGCTCCGGGATCTTCCATGCGTTAGCGTAAGTTCGAAGCACTTAAATCACCTCGCACTTTCCGCCGGCAGCTTCAATTTTTTCTTTCGCGGATGCCGTGAATGCGGCAGCGCGGACTGTGTAAGCGCCTTTGATCTCTCCGTTTCCGAGAACCTTGAGACCGTCCTTTGCTTTTGCCGCAAGGCCGAGGTCTGTAAGAAGTTCTATATCAATTATTTTGCCTGCCTCAATTCCTTCAAACGCGGATACATTTATTGTTGTGTATTCCTTTGCGAAGTGATTCTTGAAGCCTCTCTTCGGGAGCTTTCTGTAAAGCGGGATCTGTCCGCCTTCAAAGCCGGGACGTACGCCGCCGCCGGATCTGGCGTTCTGACCCTTATGTCCCTTTCCCGCGGTTTTTCCGTTACCCGATCCGGGGCCTCTGCCTTTGCGCCATGCGGGCGTTACAGATCCGGGAGCGGGTGAAAGTTCATGTAGCTTCATGTTGTTGACTACCTTTCTTCAGAATAAATCAGTCGGCTTTTTCAACCGAAACAAGATGAGAAAGTACTCTGATCTTGCCCGCAGTTGCCGCGTCGTCGGCAATTACGATCGTATCGCCGATCTTCTTCAGTCCGAGCGACTTCGCGGTGAGCTTCTGATTGGGGTTCGAGGCGATAAGACTTTTCTTTAATGTGATCTTTATCATTTTCTGCGCCCTCCCGATCATCTCTTGACTGCGTCGGCGTCGATTCCGCGCATTTTTGCAACTTCCTCAGCTGTACGCAGGGATCTCAGTCCCTCAAACGTCGCCTTGACTACGTTTACGGGGTTGGACGATCTTAAGCACTTCGCGCGGATATCGCGGATACCCGCCATCTCAAGCACCTTTCTTGCTGTGCCGCCTGCGATAATACCGGTACCTTCGGATGCCGGCTTGAGCAGCATCTTTCCTGCGCCGAATTCTCCGATGATCTCGTGCGGGATGGT